>JBDSSR010000051.1:0-3827 GCA_039928675.1 Sphingomicrobium sp.
AAAGGCGCGCCGTTCGACCGCATTGCTCGACCTCGACGTGCATTTCGGAACGGGCGCGCTCGCGCTCGACCTGGAGCCGGGCCGTGGTTTGACCGACGCGATCGAAAATCCGAGCCGGATCGACGGACTGTTCATCGAGCGGGCGATGGTGCGCGCCAATGAGCGGCTGTCGGTGCTGTCGGCCGAAGCCCCGATCAACCAGCCGCTGGTGAGCGACGGTTCGGCCTTTTTCCAGCTTCAGGAAGAAATGCGCAACGCGTTCGATTCCACCGTTCTCGACCTTCCGCGGCACATGCTGATCCAGCATCCGCACCTGGTCCACGACGCCCACGTCGCAGTGGTCGTTTCGCAGCTTACGCTGGCGTGCACCCGCGATACCATCCGAATCCTCGCCTGGCTCAAGGCCAATGCACCCCAGACCAAGGTCATCGTCGCTGCCAACGGTGTGCCATCCGGCGGATCGCTGGAGATTGCGCGCAAGGATTTCGAACAGTCGATCGAACGGTCGGTCGACATCGTCTTTGCCTACGATTCCAAGCTTGCCGCTCAGGCCGCAAAGCTGGGCAAGCCAGTGGCGGAAATCGCCAGTGGAAAGGCCGCCGCGCCGTTCAACGCGCTGTCGACCGCGGTCCTCAGCAATACCAGCGAGGAGACGTCCGGCGGTGAGGGCGCGGACAATGCATCGAACGTCAAATCGTCGCTGGTCGGCAATCTGAAGGCGATGCTTGCGAAAAAGGACAAGGTCGCGGCCTGACCGGCCCGGTCGATAGCAACGCCCGGCAGCGCCAACGCTGCGGGCCATTGGTGAGAGGCGAAGGCGCAGATGCTGTTGTGGCTACTCATTGCTGGCGGCGTCGTCGCGCTTGGCCTCGCCTTCATGGCGATGCAGGGCCCGTCGGCTTCCAAGGCTGCAAAGCGGCGCCTGGAGCTCCTCAAGGAGCGCCATGGCGACGTCATTGTCGGCAACGCCCAGGCCCAGATCCGCAAGCTCATGGCCCAGCGCGCGAGCCGCATCGAAGGCCTTGCAACAAGCCTCATCCCAAAGCCCGCGCTGCTTCGCAAGCGGCTGGAAATGACCGGCAAGAACATCACGCTTGGCAAATATGCGACCTATTGCCTGGGCACTGTGCTGTTCGTCATGCTGGCGCTGTCGCTGCGCGGTGCGCCGATCCTGCTCGCGCTGTTCGTCGCTTTGTTCGTCGGCGTCGGAATCCCGCACTGGGTGATCGGCAAGATGATCAAGCGGCGGGTTCAAAAGTTCACCAACAACTTCCCCGATGCCATCGAGCTGATGGTTCGCGGTCTTCGGTCAGGCCTTCCAATCACCGAGACGATGGGCATTGTCGCAAGTGAAATCCGCGGCCCGGTCGGGCTCGAGTTCCGGACGGTCGGCGACAAGATGAAGATCGGCCGGACGATGGAAGCCGCGCTTCAGGATACCGCCGATCGGCTGGGCACGCCCGAATTCCAGTTCTTCGTCATCACGCTTGCAATCCAGCGCGAGACCGGCGGCAATTTAGCCGAAACGCTGTCCAACCTTGCCGACGTGCTTCGCAAGCGCGCGCAGATGAAGCTCAAGATCAGGGCGATGAGTTCGGAATCCAAGGCTTCGGCCTACATCGTCGGCTCGCTGCCGTTCATCGTCTTTGCGCTCGTGTACATGATGAACCCCGTCTACATGGCCGGCTTTTTTGCCGACCAGCGGCTGATGGTCGCGGGCCTCGGCGGGCTGTGCTGGATGGGGATCGGCGTCTTCATCATGGCCAAAATGGTCAATTTCGAGATTTAGCGGGGACAAGGAACCATGCAGCAGGTGCCTTCAGGCGGCCCCCATATCCTTGGCTTCGACGTGATCTGGATCGCGACGATCCTCAGCGCCGTCGCGACGCTGGCGGTGCTTTTTGCAATCTATGCCGCGACCACGGTCAAGGACCCGATGGCGCGGCGCGTCAAAGCGCTCAACGAGCGCCGCGAGCAGCTCAAGGCCGGAATCGTCGCGTCAACCAACAAGCGCAAGAAACTGACCAACCGCAACGAGGCGGCGGACCGGGTGCGGTCGCTGCTGTCGCAGTTCAAGATGCTTCAGGACGACCAGGTCAAGAAGACCCAGCAGCGCCTGATGCAGGCCGGTATCCGGACCAAGGACCTGGCCTTCTTCATCATTCTTGCCCGCTTCCTGCTCCCGCTGGTGCTTGGCACGGCGGCGGTGCTGCTGATCTACTGGATCGACTATTTCCCGGCCTGGGGCTGGTTCAAGCGCTACGCCTTTGTCGCAGTGGCCTTCATCGGCAGCTACAAGGCGCCCGACATCTGGCTGAAGAACAAGGTCAACAAGCGCAGCGCCGCGGTTCGCAAGGGCCTTCCCGACGCGCTCGACCTGCTGGTCATTTGCGCCGAAGCCGGCCTCACCGTCGACGCCGCATTCGGCCGGGTCGCGCGCGAACTGGGCAAGGCCTACCCCGAACTCGGCGACGAATTCGGACTGACCGCGATTGAACTGGGCTTCCTCAACGAGCGCCGGCAAGCGTTCGGCAACCTTGCCGAGCGCGTTGACCTCGAAGGCGTTCGCGGAGTCGTCACGACGATGATCCAGACCGAGAAATACGGAACTCCGCTGGCGTCCGCGTTGCGCGTTCTGTCGGCCGAATTCCGCAACGAGCGGATGATGCGCGCCGAGGAAAAGGCGGCGCGGCTTCCAGCGATCATGACCGTTCCGCTGATCCTGTTCATTCTGCCGACGCTGTTCATCGTCATTCTCGGCCCGGCAAGCTGCTCGATCAACGACGGCTTCCTCAAAGGCAGCTGATCGCCCGGGTCCAGGCGCGGCGGGCGCGGGGTTGGAGGCGGGGAATGCAGGCGGGAACGCGGCGCAGGCCCATGCGTAGTCCCAGCAGATGATTTATGTTAGGGCGGCGAAATGAACACCATCACATCGGACCCCAATCTGTGGGTCATCTGCGTCCTCATCTTCCTGCTCGGCCTGCTGATCGGGGTGTTCCTGACCGCTGGCGGGCGGCGCAAATGGAAGACCCGCTACGGCACCGAGGTCGATCGCCGGCGCGAGATCGAGCGCGAGCACGACACCCGCATCAAGGAAATGGACGCGCGCGAAAAGGTTTTGCGTGAGCGCGATTCGCTTCGCGCAGCGGCGATCAAGGACCCGCGCGAACCCGGCGACGGCGAGGTTCGCTCGCTTTAACCCTCGATTTTCGAGAAGTCCGCGACCTGGTTGACCGCGTCGCGGAACCTGCCGAGCAGATTGAGCCGAGCTTCGCGCTTGCCAGCGTCGGAATCATTGACTTTCACATGTTCGAAAAAGGCGTCGATCGGACCGCGCAGGGTTGCGAGCGCGGCCATCGCGCCAGTGAAATCCTCGGCCGCGATCGCCGCTGAAGCGCGTGGTTCGGCCTCGTCCAGAGCGGCGATCAGCGCCTGCTCCTGGGGCAGATCGGCTCCGGCTGCTCCCGACGCCATTTCCGCAATCGCCTCGCGCAGGATCGGCTCCTCGACCAGCGCTAGCGGGTCTTCCTCGCCGGTTTGGGGAATGCCGTCCTCGGCCGACGAACTCATGATTTGCGGACCGGGTCCCTCGCGTCCTTCCTTCTTGAGGATGTTCGCAGCGCGCTTGTAGGCGGTCAAAAGGTCGCGACCCTCGTCGGTTTCGACGAACGCCTGGAGAGCTCTGACGCGATTCACCATCCGAACATTGTCGCCGCCTGTTTCGACCGCGACGACGGCATCAATCATATCGTGCCTGACGCCAGCGTCGCGCTGCTGGACCTTGAGGCGGTCGATAAGGAAGGTCGCGATTTCGCGTCCGGCGTTCG
>JBDSSR010000052.1:0-12849 GCA_039928675.1 Sphingomicrobium sp.
ACGGATAGCGACCGTTCGGCGAAATCGAACGCAGCGGCGCGCCTTCCATCGCCCTCGGCAAGCTTGCGGTTGAACATCGGGATGAAAGCGGCCGAAAAGGCGCCCTCCGCGAAGAACGCCCGGAACATGTTGGGCAGGCGGAATGCCACGAGGAACGCGTCCGACGCGAAATTCGCCACGACGTAACGGGCCTGAAGCGAGTCCCGAACCAGTGCGAGTATCCGGCTTCCAAGCGTCAGCCCGCCGACCGAGCCCAGGGACCGCGTGAGGTTCATCGCGCTTCAGTAACCGAAAAGTGCGGTGAAGATCAGGCCTCGCCCAAGTCTTCCGCGCCCGGTTCTTCCGCGATAGCTCCGGCGTCGCCGTTGGCGGTCGCGCTTGCACCCTGCTGTGCTTCAAGCTGCTGAAGGTAGGCGTTGGCGAAGTCGATCGGATCGAGCAGCAGCGGCGCAAAGCCCGTGTTCGAAATCGCTTCGGCGACGATCTGGCGGGCAAATGGGAAGAGCAGGCGCGGAGCCTCGATCAGGAGGAACGGCTGGAGCGCCTCATCCGGAATTCCGCGGAGGACGTACAGCCCGGCGTAGCTGAGGTCGACGATGAAGTGGACGCCATTGTCGGACCGTCCCGACACTTCGATCTTGAGCGTGACTTCGTGAACGTCTTCGCCCGCCGCGGCGACCGAAATGTTGAACTGGACATCGACCTTGGGCTGCACCTGCCACTGGAATACCTGCGGGGCGCTCGGATTTTCGACCGACAGGTCCTTTACATATTGCGCAATGATCGAAACCTGCGTGTCGCCATTGATTTCGGCCGAGCCGTCGCCGTTGGCGCTCGGTTGCTGGTCCGCCATTTCATCCTGTCCTTACAAAGTGTTGCGCATTTTTTCGGAACCGCATCGGGTGCGGTTCAATCGCGCTGAGGCGACTAGCAGGGGCATGTTTGAGGCGCAATGGCACCTTCTTGCGTTCATCGGAGTTGGAAACTTCGTCCGCTGCGCCTTATGTTGGCGGTCCAAGACCGTAAGGATCAAAGATTGACCGCCATCGTCGTCCTCGCCCTTGTTGCCCTGTTCGTTGGGCTTCGCCTGTACAGTGTGCTGGGCGAGCGTACCGGACATGAGCAGCAGCCGATCCTCAAGCCCGCCGACCCCGATGCGCGACTCGAGCCGCGGGTCAGCCAGACGCCGCTCTCGCCGGGCGCAGCGGTCGATGCCGGGGATATGGCGTTCGTTCCCACCGCCGGGCCTGGAGTGCGGGCGATTCTCGCCTCCGACCCAAGTTTTGATGTCGCGCGCTTCCTGGAAGGGTCGAAAGCGGCGTACCGGCTGGTCATGGAATCCTTCTGGAAGGGCGATCTTGCGGCGCTTCGGCCGCATGTCGACGATCACGTCTTCGATACGTTCTCGGCCGCCGCCGAGCAGCGTGAGAAGGACGGGCTGCGGCTCGACAACCGGCTGGTTGCGATCGATCAGGCCGTGATTTCGGAAGCGCAGGTCGATCGCAAGATCGCGCTCGTCACGGTCCGGTTCGAAGCCGACATCGCCGCGATTACTCGAAATGCCGAGGGCCAGGTGGTCGCCGGATCGCTCAGTGACGCGGTTCAGACCCGCGATCTGTGGACGTTCCGCCGCGATCTTGCGTCGCGCGACCCCAACTGGCTTCTGATCGAGACCGACGAGGACGAGTGATTATTGCCGGGGAACGATGGCGAAGCGTTGCAGCGCTCGCTTCGGCACTGCTTCTCGCCGCCTGCGCAAGCCAGCCGCTGCCGCGCCCGGAAGGGCCGATGGCGCCGCTGCCTGCTCCGGTTCGCCCGGTTCCAGCACCGGTACTACGGCCCCCGCCACAGCCGGCGTGGCCCGTGGGTCCAACGGCCTGGGCAACGGGGTTTTCGCTCCAGCCGCCGCAACTGCTGGACCCGGTCCGTGCCCAGCGCGCGGTTGCGGCCTTCCGCACCAGCTGTCCCCAACTTATCCGGCGCAATGACAGCTCGGGGCTGACCAGGCCCGACGACTGGCGGGCGCTGTGCGCGCAAGCGCAATCGCTCGATCCCGCCTATGCGCCGGGGTTTTTCTATTACGGCTTCGACTGGCTCAAGGTCGGTGACGGACACGCCTTTGCAACCGGATATTACGAGCCTGAAATCGAGGGCTCGCGAATCCCCCAGCCGGGCTATGCCCCGGTCTTTCGCACGCCGTCCGACCTCATGCGCTGCACCAGGCCCGACGGGAGCGGTGGGCGCGGTCGAATCGACCCTTCATCTGGCAAGTGCTCGCTCTATTATTCGCGCGCACAAATCGAGGACGGAGCACTGAGCGGGAAGGGCCTCGAAATCGCCTGGGCCAAGGATCCGGTCGAGCTGTTCTTCGTCGAAATCCAAGGCTCGGGCAGGCTTCGGCTCGAGGACGGGACTGTAATTCGGATCGGCTATGCCGAACAGAATGGCCGCGATTACATCGCCGTCGGAAAGCTTCTTCGCGACCGCGCGATCCTTCCCCAAGGCGGAGCTGGAATGCAGGCGATCAAGGACTGGATTCGGGCTAATCCCGAAGAGGGCCGGGCGCTGATGCGCGAGAACCTGTCCTACATTTTCTTCAGGCAGCTCAACGGTGCCGGTCCGCTGGGGTCGCTCGGGGTTCCGCTCACGCCGCAAGGTTCGGTTGCGACCGATCCAAAATATGTCCCGCTTGGCGCGCCGATTGTCATCAACCGCGCAAATCGGCCCGAAATCGATGGAATCTGGGTCGCACAGGACGTCGGCGGAGCAATCAAGGGGCCCAACCGGTTCGACACCTTCTGGGGCGCCGGCGACCAGGCCGTCGCTATGGCCGGCGGAATGTCGGCAAGCGGCGAGGCGCTAATCCTGGTGCCGAAGGGCACCGCGGCGCGTGCGCTCGCTCAACCCTGACGAGGCTCAGCTGTGGGCCCGAGTGACGGCCTCCATCCGGCCCCTGTCGCGCGAAATTGCGATCAGCCAAACCGCGCCCCCCGAAGCAGGGACGACCGCTTGCCCGCCGACTGCTCCGGCATCTCCGGCCGGTAACAGGGCACTGAAGGCGCCCGTCCGACCGGTCGCCGCGCCTCCGCGCCCCGTTCCGGGCAAGACCCTCGACGGTAGCTGGGACCGGCGCCTGCGCGATGGCACGGTTGCGCCGGACCGGGTGCTCGACCTTCATGGAATGACCCTCGATGGCGCCTGGCGAGCGATCGACGACGGGCTGGAGCGGGCGATTGCCTCGGGCGACCGGGTCGTTCTGCTGATTACCGGTCATCATCGGCCGGGGGAGCCGCCGGTTCAGCGCGGCAAGATCCGGGCCGCGGTTCACGACTGGCTCGCGGCGTCGCGGCACGCCTCGGATATCGCCGCTGTCCGCGCCGCTCACCGCCGTCACGGCGGAGGCGGAAGTCTCTATCTGATTTTGCGCCGCGCGCCGGCCCGCCGATGACCTTTTCTTAACCCATCCGCTTTAACGGCTGGTGGTCTGGCGGACTGGCCGCCGCGCGGGACCAACAATCGCAATGAGAGCAGGCACGGCGCAGAAGATCAGCAACGCAGTCCTGTCATGCGCCGCCGGTTTCGCCTCCTTCATGTTTTCACTCGCCGCGCTCCTTTATCTGACGGAGTTCGACCAGAAAATCCTTGCCGCGCTTGTCGCCGGCGCATTCTGCCTGCTGATCAGCTACATCGCGTCCGAACGGCCCAACAGCGAGAGCGCCCGATCGCTGGCCGCATTGAGCGAGCGACTGCTTGCAGTTGAGGACGGCGATCTGATCTCGCCTGCGCCGCCTGCGCTTCGGCGGACCATGCCCAAGCTTGCGGCCGCGGTGGATACGCTGTTCGCCGAGGTCCGCGCATCGATCGAAAACGCCCACGCGCTCGGCATGTACGACCCCGTCACGTCGCTTCCCAACCGGCTGCATTTTCGGGCCGAGGCCGACAAGCTGCTGAGCGAAGCCCCGGTCGGATCGTCGTCGGCAATGCTGTTCGTCGATCTCGATCGGTTCAAAATGGTCAATGACAGCCTTGGACATGCCCGCGGCGACCAGCTTCTGATCATGGTCGCCAACCGGCTTCGGGTTGTCGTCAATGCCGAATTTGCGGGCGCCGCCAAACAGCGCCCATTGCTCGCGCGCCTGGCGGGCGACGAATTCACGCTGTTCTTCCCCCAGCTCGACTCGGTCGCCGAAATCGAACGCGTCGCTCGCCGGGTCGTTCTCGCCGTGTCCGAGCCGTTCGAGCTCAGCTCCCACAGCGTCGATATCGGAGCGTCGATCGGCGTTGCTTTCTCCCCTGATCACGGGACCAGCATCGAATCGCTGATGCGTTCCGCCGACATCGCAATGTATCGCGCCAAGCGCAGCGGCGGCGGGAGGCACTGTTTGTTCAGCGCCGAGCTGGCATCCGAGCACCAGCTCAAGGTCGATACGGAAAAGGCGCTGACCGAAGCCGTCCAGCGCGGCGATTTTGTCCTCGCCTACCAGCCGCAGATGTGCCTCATAACCGGCCAGGTCGCGGGCGCCGAGGCACTACTTCGCTGGAACCACCCGCAGGAGGGCATGCGCCTTCCGGCAAGCTTCATTCCGATTGCCGAGCGGACCGGGATAATCGGCGACATCGGCGATTGGGTAATTGGCGAAGTGGTCAGTGCGCTGGCCTCCTGGAGTCGCCAGGGCCTCCCCGTCCGCTTGTCGTTCAACGTCAGTCCGCGCCAGGTCGATCGCGCCGATTTCTTCGTCAGGCTTCGTCAGGCGTTCGCCGACGCCGCCGTGCCGCTGTCGATGGCCGAGCTCGAGTTCACCGAGAGCGCGGCAATGGCGGTCAATCCCGCGATACTTGAATCGATCGCTGAGCTTCGCGCCGACGGAGCGCGGATTGCAATCGACGATTTTGGCACAGGCTATTCCAATATCGCGCGGCTTCGAACCATGCCGATCGACCGGGTCAAGCTCGACCCGCTGCTGATCGCCGACATCGAAACCGACGAAACCGCACGCGTTGTCGTTCAGGCCGTTATCCACCTCATCCGCGGCGTGGGCTGCGAAGTTGTGGCCGAAGCGGTCGAGACCGTCGCCCAGGCCGATATCCTGCGCGCAATGGGCTGCGATGCCGTCCAGGGTTATGTTTATGGCGCGCCAATGTTCGAGGACGATTTCATCTCGTGGGTCGGCAACGCAACGCGAACCGCCCGGTCGGCCGCTTAAGTCAGCAGCTATGACGCCAGGAATTTGCGAACGATCCGCTCGTAAATTCGCGACAAGGCCCGGATATCCTCGACCGAGGCGCATTCGCCGACCTTGTGCATCGTCCCATTGGGCAAGCCAAAGTCGACTACTGGGCAGAGCTGGATGAGGAACCGGCCGTCGGAGGTGCCGCCGCTGGTCGACAGTTCGGGCGTAATTCCGGTTTCCTGTTCGATTGCGGCAACCACCAGGTCGTAAAGCGTTCCCGGTGGCGTCAGGAAAGCCTCGCCCGAAATGCGCGCTCGAACGGTAGCTCCCGGCGCCTCGCGCGCAGCGATTTCCTCGATCCGTTGAACCAACTCTGCGCCGCTCTGCAGATTGTTGAAACGAATGTTGAGCTGGGCCGTGGCAGAACCGGGAATGACGTTGCTTGCGCTGGTTGGTGTAGCGACCGAAGTGAACTCGAGATTGGACGGTGGAAAGATGTCATTGCCATCGTCGAGATGCAGTGCGCCGAGCGCGTCGATGATCCGGGCCAGCGGCGGAATCGGATTGGTCGCGCGGTGAGGGTAAGCGACGTGGCCTTGAACACCGGGGACGTCGATCCACAAATTGACCGATCCGCGGCGCCCGATCTTGACCGTGTCGCCAAGCTTCTCGACCGAGGTCGGTTCACCGATCAGGATCATGTCCGGCCGGATTTCGCGAGCGTTCAGCCAGTCGATGATCCGCGGCGTCCCGAAGGTCGCAAATCCTTCCTCGTCGCCGGTGATGAGCAGCGACAGGGTGCCCGCCGCGCCCAGATCGATTCGCGAGAGCGCCGCGACAAAAGCGGCAATCGCGCTCTTCATGTCCGCTGCGCCGCGGCCGACCAGGATTCCGTCGCTGATAACGGCCGCGTAGGGGTCGCCTTCCCATCCTTCGCCCGCCGGGACGACGTCGAGATGGCCTGCAAAACCGAAGTGGGGCCCGCTGTCACCGCGAATCGCGACCATGTTCTCGGTCGGTCCGTCGGGCGCTTCGCCCATGACCCAGCGGTGGCAGGTGAAGCCCATGGGTGTCAGGGCCGATTCTATGAGGTCGAAAACGTCACCCCGAGCCGGGGTTTCGCTGGGGCATTTGATCAGAGCCTGGGCAAGCCTAATGGGGTCGATCGGATCAGTCATTGTGGCCGGTTAGCAAAGGAGCGCTTGATGCCCAAGGTCGACCTTGAATCGATCGCCCCGAACAATGCCACCGGATACCCGGAACCGTTTGACCGCGCAGTCGAGGGCCGGTGGTGGCGCCGGATCGCCCCGGTTGCCGGCCTGACCGACTTTGGCGTCAGCCATGTCACGCTCAAGCCGGGCGCATGGTCGTCGCAGCGCCACTGGCACAATGGCGAGGATGAGTTCGTGGTGATGGTCGCGGGCGAGGCCGTGCTGGTTGAAGATGACGGGCGAACGCTGCTTGGCGCGGGCGATTGCGTCGCCTGGCCCAAGGGCAGCACCAACGGTCATCATCTGATCAACGAGAGCATGAGCGATTGCGTCTTCGTGGCGTTCGGCGGCGGCGAGAACACCGGCGGCGGTTATTCCGACATCGACATGCTGTTCACGCCGGACGATCGTTATGTCCACAAGGACGGCACTCCCTACTGAGCGGGCTCAGTTGCCGCCCTCGGCCTCATATTGCTCGATCACCCACGGCTCGTCCTGGGCCTTGTCGATCCACTCGGCGACATGGGGCTGGGACAGAACCGCCTTCATATACACTCCGGCGAAGGGCGGGACCTTGACGCCGTAGGTGATCAGGCGGGTGACGACGGGGGCGTACATCATGTCGGCGGCCGTCCAGTCGCCAAACAGGAAGTCGCCGGTTCCGCCGAACCGCGCGCGGGCCTGCGCCCACAACTGAAGAATTCGCTCGATGTCCCCGATCACATCGTTGCCGAGCGGCTTTGGCGGATAGCTCTTGCGAACGTTCATCGGCAGCTCGCGGCGCAGGGCGGCGAAGCTCGAATGCATTTCCGCCGCCATCGACCGGGCCATCCCGCGCGCTCCGGCGTCTGCGGGCCAATATCTGTCGCTGCCGACCCGGTCGGCGAGGAATTCCACGATCGCCAGGCTGTCCCAGACGACGCAATCGCCGTCCCACAGAATCGGGACCTTGCCGAGCGAGGGTGCGAACTCGTCGCCTTCGCGGCGCTGTTCCCATTTGTCGTCGAACATCGGCACGACGAGCTCCTCGAACTCCTCGCCCGATTGCTTGCACGCCAGCCAGCCGCGCATCGACCAGCTCGAATAAGCCCGGTTGCCGATGATCAGCTTGAACATGCAATCTCCATTGTCAGATCAGGACCGCTTCAAGGATTGCCGTACGCAATTCGGCAATCCCGCCATTGGTCTCGCTCGAGGTCGTGAAAATCGCCGGATGGGCGGCGGGATGCCTTGCCGCTTCGGCCATTGTCGCTTCGTAGATCGCGCCGATCGCGCTCGGCTTGATCTTGTCGCTTTTGGTCAGGACGAGATGATAGCTGACCGCTGCTTTATCGAGCATCCCCATGACGTCGCGGTCGACATCCTTCAGCCCATGACGCGAATCGACCAGCACGAGGACTCGCTTGAGCACCTGCCGGCCGCGAAGGAAGTCGTTGATCAGAAACTGCCAGCGCCTGACCATGTCCTTGGGCGCTTCGGCAAAGCCATAGCCGGGCATGTCGACCAGGCGGAACACGAGCGGATCCCCGACCTCGAAGAAATTGAGTTCCTGCGTCCGCCCGGGCGTGTTGGATGTGCGCGCCAGCGACTTGCGGTTGGTCAGGGCGTTGAGAAGCGAACTCTTGCCGACGTTCGAGCGCCCAGCAAAGGCGATTTCGGGAACGCCTGCGTCGGGCAGAAACTTGAGCTCGGGCGCGGACTTGAGGAACGTGATCGGGCCGACGAACAGCTTGCGCGCGCGCTCCGCCAGATCGTCGTCGGCCTCGCCGGTCACGTCTTTACCGGATGGGTGTCCGACAGGTGCAGCCCATATTTGCGGTACAGCCAAGACTGTTGCGCGATGGTCAGGAGGTTGTTCGTCATCCAGTACAGCTGAAGCCCGGCGGCAAACGGCGCCATGACGAAAATCAGCACCCACGGCATGATCGAAAAGACCTGGGCCTGGGCCGGGTCCATCGGCTGCGGATTGAGCTTCATCGTCGCCCATTGGGTCGCACCGACAAGGATCGGAAGCACGCCAATTGCGAGGAAGTGCGGCGGCGTGAATGGGAGCAGGCCGAACAGGTTGATGGGGGTCAAGGGATCGGGCGCGGACAAGTCCTTGATCCATGCAATGAATGGCTGGTGGCGCATTTCGACGCTCACCGTTAGCACCTTGTAGAGCGCGTAGAAGATCGGGATCTGGAGAACGAGCGGAAGACAGCCCGCGGCCGGGTTGATCTTCTCGGCCTGATACAGCTTGAGCGTTTCCTGCTGCAGCTTGGTCTTGTCGTCCTTGAACCGGGCCTGGAGCGCCTTTAGCTTGGGCTGGACCTTGCGCATCGCGGCCATCGACTGGAACTGCTTGTGGGCGATCGGGAACATGATCGTTCGAACGATCAGAGTGAGCGCGATGATCGCAAAGCCAAAATTCCCGAGCGTGTGGAAGAGGATCAGAAGCAGGTCGAAGATCGGGATCATGAACCAGCGGAACCAGCCCCAGTCGATGGCCCGGGTCAGCATCGGGAATCCATTGGCCTCGTAGCGGTCGAGCCAGCTCTTTTCCTTGGCGCCGGCGAACAGTCTGCTTTTGGTGTCGAGCGATTGGCCGGGGCCGACCGAGGTCGGCGCGAGGGCATAGTCGGCCTGATAACCGCCGCTTGCGGGAGATCGTCGGAAGTCGCCGCTCATCGGTCCTGCGGGGGCCAGGGCGGTTAGCCAGTATTTGTCGGTAAAGCCAAGCCAGCCGGTGCCGTCGACCGCCCGGCTGCCGTCCTTGTCCAGGTCTTTGAAGGCGATGCCGTAATCGGCCTTTGCATCGAAAACGCCGATCGGGCCGACGTGGTTGGTCCAGCTGTCGGGATCGCTCGACTTGTCGGCGCGGCTGACGAGCCCGGTGGAGCGGATGGTGACCGGGTTGGCCGACCCGTTGACGACCCTCTGATCGACCGAGAACAGATATCCATCGTCGACCGCGATCCGCATCTGATAGCGAGTCCCGTCGGGCATTACGGTGCTGAGCGTTACCGGATGGTCCGAGGTTAGCTCAGCGCTGTCGGCAGTCCAAGCCGTGTCGAGCGTCGGAACCTGCACATTTTGCGACGCCCAGCCAAACGAGGCAATGTAGGAACCGCGCGCACCAAGCGGCGACAGAAGCCGCACCGGAGCAGATTTGCGGGAGATTGACTCGCGCTGCCGGACAAGCATCAGGTCGTCGATCAGCGCGCCCTTAAGGTTGATCGATCCGGTCAACGATGGCGTCTGGATTCGCACGCGCGGGGTGGAGCCGAGGACCGCGGCCCGCGGCTGAAGCACCCGTGGAACCTGCTGGCCTCCGGCGAGCACCTCCGGCTGCACCGGAGATGGCGCTGGCGAGAGGCCGAGTGATTGACCGACGGACTGGCCCAAAGATGGGCTTTGGGTTTGTGGCGATGCCGGCTGGGAAGCGCTGATCTGCGGCTTTGGGGTCGGGAAAAAGCGGTTCGCGGCCCAGCTCCAGCCGAGCAGCACGACGAGGCTGAGCGCGATTGCGAGGATCAAATTCTTGTTGTCGGTCACGAAAAAATCCTCGAATTCCCAATCACGGCACCGGATCCGGTCCTTGCCCGCCCCACGGGTTGCAGCGGCCGATACGCTTGAGCGCCATCCACCCGCCACGGGCGGCCCCATAGCGGGTGATTGCGGTAATCGCATAGGCCGAACAGCTCGGCTGATAGCGGCAGCTTGGCGGAAGAACTTGCGATGGGCCCTTCTGCCAGGCCTTCGCAACCAGGATCATCAGCCGCGCGATCATCGAATGCGCGTCCCGCCGCGCAATTTTTCCAGCGCATGGACAAGGTCGCTCCGAAGCAGTGCGAAGTCTCGCTCGATGCCGTTCGATCGCCCGATCAGGACATGGTCGGCGCCGCTCACGCCCTCCTGGCTGAGCAGTTCGCGGGCAAGCGCTCGAAAGCGGCGTTTCATCCGGTTGCGAACGACCGCGCCGCCGATCTTGCGCGTGACTGTAAATCCGACGCGCTTGGCCGGGTCGCTGTCCTTGCGGTCGCGGACGAGGAGAATGAAACCCGGCGTGGACATCCTTGTGCCGCCGTTCGCGGCAAGGAAATCGGCGCGGCTCGTGATTGTGACTAGGCGCTGAGCTTCTTGCGGCCGCGCGCTCGGCGGGCATTCAGCACCTTTCGGCCGCCCACCGTCGACATCCGGTGACGGAAGCCGTGCCGCCGTGCGCGGACCAGATTGCTTGGCTGAAAGGTGCGCTTCATCGCTCATGCCTTATGAAATCAAAGAAAAAGGGCCGCCAGTTAGGCAGCCGTTGTCGACCGCGCCGATAGGTGAGCGGTCGGGCAAAGTCAATTCCGCTTGCGTGGATTGGCGGCCGGTTTGCCCCCGCTTCGCGCCTTGATCAGCGCTTCGCGCCGCCGGGCGCTGCCACGGCGCAGGGTCCAGTCCATCCAGCGGCCCGCCGTTGGCTGCCAGCGCTTGACCCGCACGTAGCGGCGCTTCGCCCACATGCTGGTCTTGAGGATCAACGCGAGACCCGGAGCGACGAAGAAAATCCCGCCCGGACCCGGAAGCGGCGCAAGCAGCACGCCGAGGATTACAAGCAGGACGCCAGCGGCAAACATCACCCATTCGGCAATTGGGCTGTCAAGCAGCGCACGCCATTTGTCACGCAGGTTCATGTGGCCGAACTTGGCTACGACAAGCTCGCTGCGCAAGCCGCTTGCGGCGGGGCAGTCCGGCGCTTAGCCTTGGCTTGCCGAGCTAGGGGGACAAGTGTTTCGCGTTGAACGTTGCGAGGGCGGGGCCTGATGGCCGCGACCGTTGCGACCGTTGCCTACCTCGGCCTCGAAGCCCGCGCGGTCGAGGTTCAGGTGCAGCTGTCCTCGGGCCTTCCGGCCTTCGTCATCGTCGGCTTGCCCGACAAGGCCGTCGCCGAAAGCCGAGAACGCGTGCGCGCTTCCCTCGCCGCGATCGGCCTTGCGCTTCCGCCTAAGCGGATCACCGTCAACCTCTCTCCTGCCGACCTGCCCAAGGAAGGCTCGCATTTCGACCTTCCGATCGCCTTGTGCCTGCTGGCCGCGATCGGCGCCGCCGATGCCGAGAGCCTGTCGCACTATGTTGCTGTCGGTGAGTTGTGCCTCGACGGACGGATTGCCGCCTCGCCCGGAGTGCTTCTTGCAGCGCTCCACGCCTCGGCCTCGGACAAGGGGCTGATCTGTCCCGCGGCGCAGGGCAGCGAGGCAGCCTGGGCGGGAGAGCTCGACGTTATTGCCGCGCCCGATCTTCTCGCCTTGCTGGCCCATCTCAAGGGGACGGCGCTGGTCGCTCCGCCGGCCCCCGTAGAAGCCGAGCCGGCTGTCGGCGGGCCGGACCTTGCCCAGGTCAAGGGGCAGGAAGTCGCCAAGCGGGCGCTCGAAATCGCTGCTGCCGGTGGTCACAATCTGCTGATGAGCGGGCCGCCAGGTTCGGGCAAGTCGCTGCTTGCCGCCTGCCTGCCCGGAATACTGCCGCCGCTTCAGCCAGCCGAAGCGCTTGAAGTGTCGATGGTGGCGTCGGTCGCCGGCGAGCTCATGAACGGCAAGATCCGTCGCCGCCGGCCATTCCGGGCACCTCACCACAGCGCTTCGATGCCGGCGCTGGTTGGCGGCGGGCTCAAGGTTCGTCCAGGTGAAATCAGCCTCGCCCACCTTGGCGTTCTGTTTCTCGACGAACTTCCCGAATTCCAGCGCCCCGTGCTCGATTCGCTGCGCCAGCCGCTCGAGACCGGGAGCGTCAGCGTCGCCCGCGCCAATAGCCATGTCACCTTCCCGGCGCGGGTCCAGCTGATCGCGGCTATGAATCCCTGCCGCTGCGGCCATCTCGGCGATCCTGCGCTGGCGTGCAGCCGCGCTCCGCGCTGCGCCGCCGATTATCAGGCGCGGGTGTCGGGTCCGCTGCTCGACCGGATCGATCTTCATGTCGAGGTCGCCGGCGTGTCTGCTGCCGATCTCAGCCTGCCTCCGCCGGCTGAAGGGAGCGGCGAGGTTGCGCGGCGGGTTGCTGCGGCACGACAGCTCCAGGCGGACCGATTCGACGGTACCGGAGTAAGGACCAACGCCGAGGCCGATGGTGCGCTTCTCGATGCCGTTGCAACGCCTGACGAGCCCGGGCGCAAGTTGCTTGCCGACGCCGCCGCGGCAATGCGGCTTTCGGCTCGCGGCTTTCACAGGGTGATGCGGGTCGCGCGAACCATCGCCGATCTCGCTGGCGCGGAGCAGTTCGGGCGAGTGCATGTCGCCGAAGCATTGAGCTATCGCCGCCAGCCGCCGCGCAACTGAGTCCGACGCCGCAAGGTTGCTCGGCAAGGTTGCTCAGGCCGTGCCGCTCGCCTAGCTAGCCATTCGCTGTGCAGCCCCTGTGGCGGAATGGTAGACGCGCTCGACTCAAAATCGAGTTCCTAACCGGAGTGTCGGTTCGAGTCCGACCAGGGGCACCACGGGCAAGCG
>JBDSSR010000053.1:0-9634 GCA_039928675.1 Sphingomicrobium sp.
ATGCGGTGGGGCAGCCCGGGGTAGGTGCGGAGGGCTTCTCTGATCTGCTCGTCGGACACGCCAAGCCATGTGGTTACGGCGATCGCCGCGTGGGCGTTGGCCGCGTTGTGCGGTCCTTGCAGACTCGGCCACTGATCTTGGCCGCGAAGCTTGTCGGCCGTCCGAACTTCCAACAGGCGGTCTTGGTACTTCGACGCGATGGCTGCTGACTGAGAATCGGTTGTAACAATCACTGACGGGTGAAATTTAGACTGCATCTCGAACAACCGGCCCTTGGACGCCGCGTAAGCCTCAAACCCCTCATACCGATCGAGATGATCGGGGGTGATGTTGAGCAGCACCGCGACATCGCAATCGAGGCTCTGCGTCAGGTCGATCTGGTAGCTCGACAGCTCGAGCACATAGACGCCTCCGCCTTTGGCATTTGGGGCCAACGGGTTCTGCGACAGGATCGGCAGGCCGATGTTTCCACCCATCAGGCTCGGCACGCCCGCGGTCTTGAGGATGTGGTGAATGAGCGCGGTGGTGGTCGACTTGCCGTTGGTGCCGGTGATGCCGACCACCTTGTGCGGCGGAAGCTCGGGCCGGGCACGGGCGAACAATTCGATGTCGCCGATGATCTCGACGCCGGCATCGCGCGCGCGGCTCGCGATCGGGTGGCGGTTGAGCGGCAGGCCCGGAGTGACCACGAGGCTGTCGAACTGCGACAGATCGGCTTCGTCGAAATTGGCGAGCACCGCGCCCGCGGGCGCGTTTGCGCGGGCGTCTTCCTTGCCGTCCCAGGCCGTGACCTTCGCCCCGCTTGCAAGCAACGCCTCGACGCTCGCAAGTCCCGAGCGCGCAAGGCCGTAGACCGCGTAATGCTTGCCCGAAAAGGCGCGCGCGGCAATCACCGCAGCTTCAAGGTCGCAAGCCCGGCGAGAGCGAGCACGAAGCTGACGATCCAGAAGCGGATGACGACCGTCGGCTCGGACCAGCCGAGATGTTCGAAATGATGATGGATCGGGGCCATCAGGAACACGCGCTTGCCGGTGCGCTTGTAGACCGCGACCTGGATGACGACGCTCAATGCTTCGAGGACGAACAGCCCGCCGACGATCGCAAGCACGAATTCGTGATGGGTGGCGACGGCGATTGCGCCAAGCGCTCCGCCAAGCGCAAGGCTTCCGGTGTCGCCCATGAAGACCGCCGCGGGGGGCGCGTTGAACCACAGGAAGGCAAGTCCCGCGCCGACGATTGCGAGGCACAGGACGGTCAGGTCGCCGACTCCGAGCACGTGCGGAATGCCGAGGTAGGTGGCGAACTTCGCATTGCCGACAAGGTAGGAGATGATGAGAAAGGCGATGCAGGCGATGATCACCGGCATCGTCGCAAGCCCGTCGAGCCCGTCGGTCAGGTTCACCGAATTGCCGAACGCGACGATCACGAACGCTCCGAACGGAATGTACATCCAGCCGATATCGGCCAGCGGCTGCTGCCTGAACGGGACGTACAAATCCGTATTGCCGTGGCGGATCATGACCCAAGTTGCGATTCCGGCAATGGCGAATTCCAGCGCCAGCCGGGTCTTGCCCGAGAGGCCAGCGTGATGGGCCTTTTTGACCTTGTCGTAATCGTCGAGCCAGCCGATCAGCCCGAACCCGGCGGTGACCAGCAGGCATGCCCAGACATAAGGGTTGGACAGCTCCATCCACAGCAGCACCGAAACGATCACGCTGGTCAGGATCAAGAGGCCGCCCATGGTTGGAGTGCCGCGCTTGGCCAAGTGGCTTTGCGGACCGTCGGCGCGGATCGGCTGACCCTTGCCCTGCGTCGCGCGAAGCCAGTTGATGAAGCGCGGACCGAGCAATAGCCCGATGAGAAGCGCGGTCGCGCTCGCTGCTCCGGCGCGGAAGCTGATGTAGCGGATGAGGTTAAGCGCCCCGGGGAAGCCAAGATATTCGGCCATCACATAGAGCATGGCAGATCCTTCACCAGCTGCTCGACCAGCCTTGCAAGGCCGATCGAATTGCTTGCCTTGACGAGCACTGCGTCGCCCGGCTGAAGCAGGCCGAGCAGCGCATTGGCCGCCTGCTCGACGCCTTCCACCTGGTTGACCGGGATATCGGCCAAGAGCGCCCCGCCGAGCGGCGCCATGTCGTCGCCGATGAGGATCAGCTGATCGACCCGGGCCGCGCGGATCGCCGGTTCGAGCCCTGCGTGAAGCGCTGCACTATGCTCACCAAGCTCGCGCATTGGGCCGAGCACCGCGATCCGCCGCCGCACATCATTCTCCTCGCCGAGGCTGCGCAAGGTCGCCGCCATCGAGGCCGGGTTGGCATTATAGCTTTCGTCGATCAGCAGCACTTCCCCGCCATCCACTGCGATCCGGTGCCGCTCGCCGCGGCCCTTGATCGCGCCCATGTCAGCAAGCGCAAGCCCGGCGATTCCGACGTCCGCACCCGCCGCCTCGACCGCCGCGAGGACTGCAAGCGCGTTCGACACCCAATGGTCGCCGCGTTGGGAAATGGTGAAGGTCAGTTCGCGCTCGAGCAGAACCGCGCTGATCAGGCTTCCGCCACCGTCGGAGCTGACCGCATGGACCGCGTGGACGTCGGCATCGCCGTCGCCGAAGGTCACGATCCGAACGGCATGGCGGCGCGCGGCCTTGACCAGACGGTCGCGGTGCGGCGTGCCATTGGGGACGATTGCAACACCGCCGGGCTCGAGCCCTTCGAACACTTCGGCCTTGGCGTCGGCGATCGCTTCCTCCGACCCGAGATTTTCGATGTGCGCCGGAGCGATGGCTGTGATCAACGCGATGTGCGGGCGAACCTGGCGCGTCAGGCCGCCGATCTCGCCGGCATTGTTCATGCCCAGCTCGAACACCGCGAACTCGGAGTCGCGCGGCATTCGCACAAGGCTCAACGGGACACCGGTGTGATTATTGTAGCTCTTGAGCGAGCGATGCACCTTGCCCGGCCGATTGCGCTCCAGCGCTTCGAACAACGCTTCCTTGGTACTGGTTTTGCCGACCGACCCGGTTACTCCGAAAATCGTTGCGCGGCTGCGTTGGCGCGATGCCCGCGCAAGCCCGCCAAGCGCCTCCGCGACATCCCCGACCAGCACGTGCGGTCCGCTGACTGCCTGCGCGACAATCGCGCCCGAGGCACCCGCCGCGAAGGCGGCCTCGACGAACTCATGGCCGTCATGGATCGTGCCCGGCATTGCCACGAACAGGTCGCCCGGACCGACCTCGCGGCTATCGAAGGTTACCCCTGACGCTTCGAATTGAGCGCTTGCCGTTCCGCCCGTCGCAGCGGCGATCTCCTCGGAGGTCCACAACGGCGTCACGCCGCGCATTCCCTTGCCACCAGCGCATCGTCGAATGGAAGCACTCGGTCTCCGACAATCTGCCCAGTTTCATGGCCCTTTCCGGCAAGCAGGATGATGTCGCCCGCGCGCGCAATCGCAATGGCTTGCGCAATCGCCGCCCGCCGGTCCGCGACTTCGCTCGCGCCGGGCGCCCCTGCCATGATTTCGGCGCGGATTCGGGCGGGATCCTCGCTTCGCGGATTGTCGTCGGTGACGATCACCACGTCCGCAAGTTCAACCGCGACTTCGCCCATTTGGGGGCGCTTGCCGGTGTCGCGGTCGCCGCCCGCGCCGAACACCGTGATCAGCCGCGCGCCATCGACGTCGGCGACGTGCGGGCGGAGCGCCGCAATCGCCGCTGCCAGCGCATCGGGCGTGTGCGCATAATCGACATAGACCGGGACCCCGGCGCGACTGATCACCGCGCGTTCGAGGCGGCCGCGAACCGGTGCTACTCGCTGCATCGCCGAAAAGGCCCGGTCGAAGCCAAGCCCGGTGGCCATTGCAAGGCCTGCGGCAACCAGAACGTTTGCGGCCTGGTAGGCGCCGATCAGCGGAAGCGATAATTTGAGGCTGCGGTCTTCATATTCGAGGAGCAGGGCCTGGCCGAGGGGCATTGCGGCCTGGTCGACGAGGCGGATCGTCTCGCCCGATCGGCCGACGGTAATGACACGGTGGCCGGAAGAGGAGATTCGTTCGATTACCTCCTCGGACCTGGGGTCGTCGGTCCACACCACGACCGGCTTTCCGGGGGGAAGAAGTTCCTCGAACAATCGCATCTTGGCTTCGAAATAGGCATCCATCGTGCCGTGATAATCGAGGTGATCGCGCGAAAAGTTGGTGAAGGCCGCAGCCGCCAGCGGAACCCCTTGCGCGCGATGCTGGTCGAGGCCATGGCTCGACGCCTCGTAGGCGACATGGGTCATCCCCATGCGCTCCAGTCCCGCCATATTGTTGAGGAAGGTGACGATATCGGGCGTGGTCAGCCCGGTTTTCACCTGGTCGTCGGAGGTCGTCACGCCAAGCGTTCCAATCGACGCCGAGCGATACCCCGACATGCGCCAGATCTGCCGCAGCATCTCGACCGTCGAGGTCTTGCCGTTGGTGCCAGTGACCGCCACGACAGTGTCGGGATAGGGCGCGTAGAAGCGTGCAGCGAGCGCCGCGAACAGCCGCCTTGGCTCGGCATCGGCGAGGTGGGGAACGCCGCTCACCTCGGCTTCCGGTCGGGCCACCACCGCCACTGCTCCGCGCCCTACCGCATCGCCGATGAAGTCCTCGCCGTTGAACTGTGCGCCGACAAACGCCCCGAACACGCTGCCCTTTGCGACCTTGCGATGATCGATCGCAAAGCCGCTCACGTCGCTATCGCTGTCGATGTCCGCAAGGTCGGACAAGCGCACCGGCCGGCTACTCCTTCGCTTCGTGGACGAAGGGCAGGACCTCGTTCATATGCGCCTCGCGATGCATGTCGGGAAGCACTCCGAGCATCGGCGCGATTCGGCTGACCGTCCGGCTGACCACCGGAGCGACATTCCAGCCTGCGGTGGTGAAGCCGTAGGTTTCGGGCATTGACTTGGGTTCGTCGAGCATGACCACGATGACATAGCGCGGGTCGTCCATCGGGAACACACCCGCAAAACTCGTGATGTTGATGGTCTGGCTGTAGTGGCCGTTGATCAGCTTCTGCGCGGTTCCGGTCTTGCCCCCGACCCGGTAGCCCGGAGCATCGGCCTTTCGCCCGGTACCCTTCATCACCACCAGCCTCAGGAGCGCGCGCATGCGGTAGCTGGTATCAGCGGTGAACACCCGCCTGCCTGCCGGAAGCGGGTGACCGGGCCCGATCTTGAGGATCGTCGGCGGATGATAGATCCCGCCGTCGAACAGCGTTGCATAGCCCATCGCCAGCTGCAGCGGAGCAACCGCAATGCCCTGCCCGAAGCCGATCGTCATGGTTTCGAACGGCCCCCACCGCGCCCCCGGAGTCAGTGGCCGACCGCGCTCCCGAAGCTCGATCTGCTCCTTGTCGAGGAAGCCCATTTTTTTGAGCCACGCCTTTTGCCGCGAAAGCCCGAGGTGATCGGCCATTTGGGCCATTCCGATGTTCGAGCTTTCCATCATGATTTCGGCGACCGTGCATTGGCGACCGAACGGATGAGTGTCGTGGACCAGATGGCCGTAAGCGGGCAGAACCTGCGGGCAATTGTAGATTTGACCGGGGCCTGAAACCACTCCCGAATCCATCGCCATGGCAAGCGTGAAGGGCTTGAACGTGGAGCCAAGCTCGAACACTCCAAGCGTTGCCCGGTTAAACATCTGGTCGGGCGTGCCCTGCCCTGCAGCATTGGGATTGAAGCTGGGCAGAGACGTCATGGCGAGGATTTCGCCGGTTCGAAGGTCCATCACGACGCCGGCCGCGCCAATCGCGGAAAAGTGCGTTCGCGCCTGATCGAGCTCGGCTTCCAGCGCCTGTTGAACCTTGCTCGAAATCGACAGTGCAAGCGGGGTTCCGCGAGTCTTCGGATCGGTCAGGTAGGAATCGAACGCGCGTTCAGCGCCACCAGCGCCGCGGCCGTCGATGTCGGTAAAACCGATGACATGGGCGGCAAGCGAGGTCTGGGGATAGAGGCGGTCGGGCTCGGCCTGAAGTGCAAGGCCGGGCTCGCCCAGCGCATTGACCGCTCCGACCAGCGCCGGGGAAGCGCGGCGGCGAAGGTAGAAGAACGGCTTGGCCGACGTGAGCAGCGCGAAATACTGCTCCTCGCTTTTTTCCGGCATCAGCGCCGCAAGGCGGCGGGCGAGGGCAAGCTTGTCGCCGATGACCTTGGCCGGATGGAGCGCGATGGTCCAGGCATCGATCGTCCGCGCCAGTGGCTGGCCGTCGCGATCGACGATGTCGCCGCGCTCGGGGATGAGTGCGGTCAGCCCCTCCTTGCGCCCGGCGTGGTCACCAAAAACTGCAAGCCACAGGATGCGCAGCGCGATGATTGCGACGATACCGGCGTAGACCAGCATTCCAAACATCAGGCGCTGATGGATGATTGCAAGGGTTTGCCGGCGTTGACCGACCAGTCGGAGCCGCTCTGGCCGGGGCGCGACGAGAGCGGGCGACGGTGCGTTCATCGGGCGGCTGTGGAGTCCCTGTGCCTGGCGGCCTGCTTGACCGGAAGCGGCGCAAGCGGATCGCTATTCGCAAGGCGAACGGGCTTTGTCACCGGCCTGGACGCGGTTGCAGCGGGCTTATCCACGACTTTTTTCCGGGTGACCCCGGCGGTTGTCGGCAACGGCCTGGTCGAAGCGGTTGTAACGGATGAGTGGACGGCCGCGAGGCCCGGCTTGTCCACGGACGTCTTGGTGACCGGCTTTGCCGTTGCAGCCGGCCTGTCCGTGGAGTTCCCGACGGGTGGACGGGGCGCCGCCACATCCGTCCTTGCCGGAACCTCGCGCATCTGGGTCTTCAAGCTTGCCTGGTGAAGCAGCTGAGCAGGCGTCGACGCCGCGCCTTCAGGAACAACCGCGGAACCGCCGGAAACCGGGGCCCCGCCATCGTCGGTCGCGGCGCCACCGGCTGACAGCTGGCTTTCGGGCGCAGGCGCCGATGCAAGCACGACCGGTTGTTGGAAATCGACCTTGCGCTCGGGCTGGGCAAGCCGGGCAAGCTCGAAGCCGCCCTGAACGAACTGCTGCGCCGATGGCGCGGACAAGGCAAAGGCACCGGCGTTCCACCGTTCGAGCTGCGACAGCCTGCCGCGAGTCCCGATCTCGGTCTGGAGGGTCCGAAGCTCGCGCTGCTGGACGACGATTCGGGTTTCGATACCCTCGAGCGCGGCGCGCTCCGAGGCCACGCGAAGCGAGACCAGGTAGCAGCCCAGGGCTGCTCCCGCGCAACTTGCGACCATGACGATCGAACGGAAGCTTCGAAGCCCGCTCATTGCATCATTTCCTTCCGTGCTGGGGCAGTCGTTCGAATGGCGCTGCGAAGGCGTGCCGAGCGCGCCCGCGGATTGACCGATTGTTCCCGATCGGTCGGCGAAACCGGCTTTGCGACCCGATCGAAGGTCGGCTGGTTGGGGTCGGCAAGCAGCGGACGATGACGCGAGCCCGCCGGAGTGGCGCCGCTGCGTTCGCGAAAAAAGCGCTTCACGATTCGGTCCTCGAGGCTGTGGAAGGTGACCACTGCAAGCCGGCCTCCGGGCCTGAGCGCGCGTTCGGCGGCCTCAAGGCCCTCCTCCAGCTCCTCAAGCTCGGCGTTGAGATGAATCCGGATTGCCTGGAATGTGCGGGTTGCTGGATCGCTCTTTTGCCCGGGGCGGAAGCCCGCCGCCCGGCGAACGATCGCGGCCAGTTGGGCGGTCCTCTCGACGGGCCGTGCAGCAACGATGGCGCGGGCAATTGCCCGGGCGCGCGGCTCCTCCCCATAGTCGCGCAAGACCCGGGCAATGTCGGCTTCTTCAGCCGAATTCAGATAGTCGGCGGCGGTCAGGCCAGAACGGCTCATCCGCATGTCGAGCGGCCCGTCCGACTGGAACGAAAAGCCGCGGGCCGCAGTGTCGAGCTGCATCGAGCTGACACCGATGTCGAGTGCAATTGCGTCGACCGGGCCAATGCCGCGATCGGCAAGCGCACGGTCCATCTGGCTGAAGCGCTCCTCGACCAGCGTCAGGCGCCCCGAATCGACGGCATCGGGGACCAGCGAGCAGCCCGCCGCAATTGCATCGGGATCGCGATCGAAGCCGATCACGCGCCCCGCCCCGGCAGCAAGCATCGCCCGGGTATAGCCGCCCGCGCCAAAGGTCCCGTCGACTGCAACCGCGTCCTGGTGGAGCGCGAGAGCAGCAACGACCTCGTCGACCAGCACCGGCACATGAGGGGCAATTCGTGAGCCGGTGCTGGTCATTGCGTGCCGCCCCGATCCTCGAGGCGGAAGCGGGCGATATCCTTGAGGTCGTCGGGGATCCGGCTGTCGTCGAGAAGCAACTGGGGGTTCCAGATCTGGAAAGTCTCGCCAGTGCCGAGGAACAGCGCAAGCGCGCCGATCTGGCCGTTGCGGCGCATCATCGGCGGCATCAGGATCCGGCCCGAGCTGTCGTAGGGCACTTCTTCGGTGGCTGCGAAAGCCATCAAATTGCGCTGCTGATATTCAAGCTGGGCGTCGGCGCTGGTTTCTTCCTTTTCAAGCAACCGTTCGAGCTTGGCGTGCTTGAGCGCGGCGAAGGCGGGGTCGTAGGCGCTGAGGCACGGAAATGCCTCGTGCTTGGCAAGGACGATGGTGCGGGCATCGCCGCGACGTTCGACTACGCTGCGCAAGAATGCAGGAATGGAGACGCGGCCCTTTGCATCGACCGCGTTCAGCGCACTGCCCTGAAACAGATGCTCAAGCGCCACGCCCAACCACTCCCCGTTCGTAGCGCGCGAAGCTTCGATCGCGGGACGACTGCCCCACGGCCGTGGATCTGAAATGGGTTAAACCCCCGCGCTAAGCCATTGTTGGTAACTCAACGCGGCCGGGGACACAATGGCTTTTTGTGGGATTTGGTGGGAATCTATGGACTATAGAGGGGTAATCGCGCCCCTTGTGGACCATCCAAAGGGTCTTGTTCTTGGCTTGTTCTCCATGGAAAACCCTGTGGATAAGTCTGTGGTCAAGCGAATCACCGTTCGAGTCCCTTCAGCTCCGAAAGCAGTGCATCGAGGTTGCGCGCGGTCGGCGCGGCCAAATCGGGGTTGAGAAAATCGGCGTCGGCGATGATTGTCACCCGCCCCTGTCCGACCTTGCACTCGGCGACGATGCTTGCCCGGGAAAGTACGCAGTCCGGGTTTGTCGAGACCAAACGGCCAGGCGAAATGAAGACGGTTCGATCGTCACCCTTGCCCATGGAAACCGGGCCCCGGCGATCGGGGGCGTCGAGCCTCAGCCCCCAATGGTCCAACAGCCCGGTATCCATGAACATCGGCGGCGGCCCAAGTGGGTCGCCAAGTGGCCGCTTGCCCTGCCATTCGAGCAGTGGGTCGGCAAGCAGCACCAACCGCCCGCCCTTGCGCACCCAGGCGTCGAGCGCGACCAGGTCCTCGGCGGGTTGAGCCAGCGGCTGTGCCATCAGCAGCAACTGCCCCCTTGCCAGTTCGGGTGGGCTTGCGACACTGATCGAAACCACCTTGTAGCGCGACTGGAGCGCGGTCAGCGCCGGCGAGCCCCCGCCGTCGAGGCTGAAATCCTCGCCAAACATCAGCGGCAGGCTGGTCAGCAACAGGAGTGTAGGGCGCGCGGGTTCACGAACAG
>JBDSSR010000054.1:0-2918 GCA_039928675.1 Sphingomicrobium sp.
TGCCGGTTGAGCGGCACGCCGAAATCGATCCGGATTGGCCCGAAGCTCGAATAATAGCGAAGACCAAGACCCGCGGCGAACCGCCAACCGCCGAAATCGGGCCGCTGGCCAGTGTTCAGCGAGCCGCCGTCGAAGAAAGGCACGATCCCGAAATTGCCGCCGAATTGCGACAATCGGATCCGCGCTTCGATCGCGAATTCGGCAAGACCGCGCCCGCCGATCGGGCTGCCGTCTACCGCCTTTGGCCCAAGCTGCTGATAGCCGTAGCCGCGCACCGATCCGCCGCCGCCCGAGTAGAACCGGCGCGACGGCGCGATGTCATAGACTCCCGCACCAAGGATCGTGCCGAGGCGGATTCGCCCGGCGGCAACGATGCGCTCGGTGACCGGATAGTATGCGCTGGCGTCGATCTGGGTGCGCGCATAAGTGAAATGGCCACCATGCGCCGAAAGTTCGGGGCTCAATCGACCCGACAGGCGAAAACCGCGCGACGGGTCGAGCAGATCGTCGCTTCCATCATAGCCGAGGGACAGCGGCAGCGCGGCGATCAGGAACCTTCGCGTATCCTTGAGCCCAGAATCGCTGAACACGCCGTTCTCGTCGGTTCCAAGAAACTCCGCGCCGTAACTCCAGGTCCACGTCTTCTGCCAGATGAAGTTCGATTGCCGTTCGATATAGGCAAGCAGCCGGACGGTTCGCGCTTCATAGGCGTCGTACTTCTCGTGCGAGGCCGCAAACTGCAGGTTGATGGTCTGGTCGCGCATGACGAAGTTGCTTCGGCGGACCTGGACCGCGGCGAGCTGTTCGCTGGTCCCGAGCACTCCGCGCAGCGTCAATGCGCCTTCCGGATTGAAGAAATTGCGATCGGTCCACGTCGCTTCGGCCCGCACGCCCTGTCCGGTTCCGTAGCCAAGCTCCCCGGCGATGGTGTGCGATGGCGCCGGGTCAAGGGCCACGGCGAGATCGACGGTGCGCCCGCCATCGACCGGCACAACCGTGATTTCGGCATTTGCGACGAGGCTGGTGGCAATCAGTGCCCGACGCAGATCGTCGACCTTGGAACGTTCGAACCGATCGCCGCGGCGAAAGCGCGCAATCACCTCGAGGTGGCGAGCGCTGAATGGCGGGTGGCCGGTGACCCGGATGGCACCGAATTGCGCGACCGGGCCAGGTGCCACCGGCAAGGTCAGGGTAGCGATGTGCGTCCGGTGATCGACCTCGACATCCTGTTCGCCAAGCTTGGCCTGGGGAAAGCCAAGTTCGCCAAGCGCGGTTTTCAATGCCGCGCCACCGGCGATGACCTGCTGTGCAATGACCGGGTCGCCGGCCTTGACTGCAAAGGCATCGCGAAGTTTCGCCTGATCTGCCCCCGCGGCCTCAAGGCCCGGCAGATTGACCGACCCGAACTGGTATTGGACGCCGGCGTTGGCGGTCAGCTCGACGTCGAGCGTTGCGGTTCCCTGGACCAGCGCGGGCTCGACCGAGGCATCGTAATAGCCCTGGCTTCGAAGCAGTTCGACGAGCAGGTCGGAGTCCGCTTTCGCCCGCCGAACGACCTGGGCAGCGTTGGCCGGCTTCTTCCGGTCTGCCTCCAGCGCCGAATGGGCGCGAAACTGCGATTGCAGCTCCGCGGCCTGCGGAAGTGTGTCAAGGCCCTTGAGGGTAAAGGTATAGCGGACGTCCCCGCGGGACACGCCCGGGCCGTCCTTGAGCTGGCCGTCCTTGAGCTGGCCGTCCTTGAGGGGGTCGACGCCCTGAGCGCTTGCCGGCGCTGTGCGGCGGGCATCGAGCTCGGGCCAGGCGACGCCGATATCGGGCAGTGCCGCAAGCGGAGCGCCGGGATCGAGGTTGGCGGCATCGAGGTCGCCCTGGTCGACATTGGCCGGGTCGGGGGTCGGCTGAGCCGGCGATGCGGCGAGCGGAACGGCCTGGGCAGCAGCGCTCGATGACACCACCGTCGCGAAGGCCGCACCAAGCAACCGCGCGGCCAGCCGCGTTGAAATCCGCCCACTCATCCCGGGTTGAGCCTTAACCGGCGCATATGAACCGCGCCAGTCCGGGACATCAGCCGCTTAGTGAATGCTTCCGAGGACTTCGCCGCTCGCCAAAGCGGCGATGACTCGCTCGATCTGCCGCCAGTGGCAAAATCGCAGGACATTGCCGTCGTCGCGGCTTCTCTGCGCGCGGACTGCGGCCTCGACTCCGGCCTCCTCGCCGAAGCGCGCGATCAGGTCGGCGGCGTCGTCGAGCGAGCCGCGGTCGCGAATGAAGATGCCGTCCATCGCACCATCATTTAGCGCCTGCCCGTTTCCCGACTGCCGACAAATATCGTCAACGCGGCGTTTATCATGTTTGACCGATGGCCGACGCTGGCGTCTAAGCTGGCTTCGGACCGCGGGCTCTGCCATGAGCGCCGCAATGGCTCGCCCCGATCCCCGCGCCGGAGGGTGCTTCGTCACTTTGTGCATCATCGTCGGCGCGTTCGTCGGCCTTGCCATTCGCGACCCGATGAAGGGCGTTCTTGGCGGGACTGCAGTGGGCATTGCGCTCGCCGTCCTGCTGTGGCTGGCGGACCGGCGGCGCAGCGGGCGCTAGACGATTTTCCGTTAGCTAATCTCGCATCAGACGATTTTGCGGCCCGACCAGATCACTCGACCAATGCAGATGATGTCTTTCAAGTCGCAATCGGGCCAGTCGGCATAGGCCGGATTGTCGGACTGGATCGTCACCCGCCGGCCGCGCGGATTGAGCGCGAGCCGCTTGACCACCAGCGCCTCGTCGACCCGGAGCACGTAGATCCCGTCGCGAAGCCGGTCGCCGCAATCGTCGAGGTCGACCAGAATGTCATCGCCCGGACTGAGCGTCGGAGCCATTGAATCGCCTTCAACCCGAACGATCGACAGCCGCGCCGACGGCGT
>JBDSSR010000055.1:0-29474 GCA_039928675.1 Sphingomicrobium sp.
CCCGCCGACAAGCCGCGCTACGCCATCGGCTGCATCATCGAACATGGCGGCTTTGGCGCATCGGCGGCGGCGCCGGTCGTACGCGATACGATGACCTATCTGTTCGACAAGCAAAAGGCGTGGGCCGCGCTCGCCCCGCTCGAACAGCAGTGGGGCGGATCGCTGGCCGAGCGCAATGCCCGTCAGCTTTCCGCTTTCAAGTCGACGTTGCCGCCGCCCTCGCCAACCGCATGATCACCTCGGCGATCATCCCGCGGCCGCTTGCCAAGCTGCCTTGGCGGCTGATCTTCCTGGTCGCCGGAATCGCAATGTTCGGGCTGATCGTGCTCTATTCCGCCGCCGGTGGGTCGATCCACCCCTGGGCAATCAAGCAGTCCATCATCTTTCTCGGCTTCCTGGCCATCGCCATCGGCATGTCGTGGCTTGGCGAGGGCACGATCAAGGCCGTCGCCTTTCCGCTCTACGGAGCGACGCTGCTGATGCTGATCGGGGTCGAGGCGCTGGGCTTCGTCAGCAAGGGCGCCCAGCGCTGGCTCGACATCGGCCCGATCCGGCTCCAGCCATCGGAGTTCATGAAGCCGGCGATCGTCCTGACCCTGGCCCGCTTCTACGAACTGGTCCCGGCGGCCGACATTCGGCGCTGGCGAGCGATCTGGCCGGCCTTGCTGCTGCTTGGCGTTCCGGCCTTCCTGATCCTCGTCCAGCCCGACCTTGGTACCTGCATCATGGTCATGCTGTGCGGTCTCACCGTGATGTTTCTGGCCGGCCTGCCATGGTGGCTGTTCGCCGCGCCCGCGGTCGCGATCGGGGTTGCAGCGCCGATCGTGTACAGCATGATGCACGGCTATCAGCGCAAGCGCATCGACGTCTTCCTCGACCCCGAAAGCGATCCGCTTGGCGCCGGTTACCACATTGCCCAGTCGAAGATCGCGATCGGATCGGGCGGAATCTGGGGCAAGGGCTTCCTCCACGGAAGCCAGAGCCATCTCGATTATCTGCCCGAGGGCCACACCGATTTCGTCTTTGCGACGATGGCCGAGGAATGGGGGCTGGCCGGCGGAGTCCTGCTGATCTTCGCTTTTGGCGCCGTGATCCGCTGGGGCATGCGGGTCAGCAGCAACAGCCGGACCCGCTTCGGCCAGCTTGCCGCCGCGGGACTGTCGGGGACGATATTCTTCTACGTTTCGATCAATTTGATGATGGTCATGGGACTTGCACCGGTGGTCGGAGTGCCACTGCCGCTGGTCAGCTATGGCGGGTCGGCGGTGATGACGGTAATGCTGTGCCTCGGGCTGCTGATGGCGCTCGAGCGTCAGCAGCGCAGCGGGTCGTCGGTGCTGGCGTAAGGATCGGGTCGGGTCCAGTTGCACGGTATCGGACGCCATGCTACCGGCCCGCCGCTCAAGCGCTGCGAACTCGCCGGCGCGACAGCCTGAATGGCACGGACGTATAGCTCAGTTGGTAGAGCAGCTGACTCTTAATCAGCGGGTCCTAGGTTCGAGCCCTAGTGCGTCCACCATTTTTCTCCAGCAGGAAGGGCGCCTGCCACCCCCCGATCGCGTCTAGGCCGAGGCCTTCGGTTGGCGAATCTCAATGGGTGGCAGACCGACGATGTCGTAGGTTGCCGATGCAATTCCGATCCCGGCCTGGTCGAGCGCGGCAATGATGTAGCGGCTCATGGCGTCCTTGGTCGAACGGATGCTGTGGGTGGTCACGATGAAGCGCACGGTCAGTTCAAGCCAATTGTCGGTGATCCGGAAAAACACCTTGGGATCGAGATCGAGCGGGTTGACGCCAAAGCGCCGTTCCAGATCGGCCTTGGATTCAGCCGCGATCCCGGCCGCGCTGCCGGCGAATTCTCTTGCCGCTTCGAGCAAGATAGCTTCGACCCTCGAGCGGTCCGCCTGATAGGTGATCGGGATCGACATCTCCTCCCAGATGAAGGGAAAATCGCGGGTGTAATTGAATACCGGTTCGGCGAAGATCTTCGAATTGCTGACGGTCACTATGCGGCCGGTGAACTGGCGGCTTTTGACCCACATTGCAGGCTCCGCGCCCTGGACGCTCGGCGGTTGGCCCATCTCCATGATGGTGGTCTGGATGAAGCCGAGCCGAAGCACGTCGCCGCGAACCCCGCCCATTGAAATGCGGTCGCCGACGTTGAATGTCGCGCCGCGCAAGATCACGAAATAGCCGGCAACCGATGTGACCGGTTGCTGGAGTGCGAACGCAAGGCCGGCGGTGACCAGCCCGAACGCCGTCGCAAGGCGCGTCGGGTCGCTGAACCAGATCGACAACAGGCCGAGGATGAGGATCACGGTCCCCGCCAGGCTGATGCCTTGGCGGGTCCAGAATTTGGTCTGAATGGACGCGACATCGGTGCGGTGAAGCGCCAGGCCGACGACCCAGCGCAGCGTCCGGCTGACGATCACCACGGCGAGGATGAACGCCAGCGAAAGGAGCAGCTTATGCCCGTTGGTGGGGTTAACCCCGACCCATTTGATGCCCAGAAACTCCATCACTCGGCTCCGCTGGTTGACGGCATATTATCAGCCACAAGGAGCGAGGAGGAAAGGCCGGGAATTAGGCCATGTTCGATCCTGACTCAGGTTCGATTCTGGCGCAGAGACGTCAGAAAACGGCCCTAGAGCCCTCGTGCGTCCACCACCCACTCGGTCTCCTGTCACCGCCCGCGCTTGCTGCGATCGTCCAGCAGGCCGCTGTCGGACATCCATTCGAACAGACGATCGGGCCAGTGAAGCACCGAAATTCGGTTGGTCTCGTCGATATTGAAGGCATGTCCGGCCTTCGCATACATGTGCAGCTCCGCTGAAACCTTGGCGTTGGTCAAAAGCTCGTACAGAGCGACGGTTGGCGGGCCGCAGCATTCATCGCGCGAGCCGGCGACCAGAAACGCCGGCGGAGCGTCCGGCCGGATGGCGCTCTTGACTGCGAGCGGACCCGGAAAAACCAGGATCTGGAAGTCGGGCCGGGCACTGACGTTGCTGAGCGCGTCGCGTGGAGCCTTGGCATATTCCGTCGGATAGTTTGCAACGAGCGAGGCCAGCTCGCCGCCCGCCGAAAAACCCATGACCCCGATCCGGCGCGGGTCGAGCCCATATTGCGCGGCATGCGCCCGGACCCACTTGACCGAGCGGCTTGCATCGCCAGCAGCGTCGCCCTCGATGGTGTAGGTGCTGCCCGGCTCCCTCGCCAGGCGGTATTTGAGGACGAACGCCGTGATGCCCATGCGGTTGAGCACTTCGGCGCCCTTGGCGCCTTCATTGGCGAACACCAGCAGGCTGTGACCGCCGCCCGGGAAGATGATGACCGAGGCGCCGCTGGCATGAGCGGGATCGGCGCGGTAGACGGTGAGGGTCGGATCGTGGATGTTCTTGACCCAATAGTCCTGCGCCTGCTCGGGCTCGTTTCGCCGGGACTGTGAGCCTGGCGCTCCGTCGGGATAGAGACGCACCACGCTCGGGTGGGTCACGACATATTGCGCGGCAACCGTTGCGGGGAATTGAACGGCGAGCGCCACAATTAGAAACAGGCGAGCGAGCAACGGAAGCCTCCTCGATGATCGGTTCCGGAAGTCTTTGCACTTCCCCCTCTGTCGCGCCAGCGGTTGCGGCTCAGGACGTACCGGCGGGCCAACCAAGCGGCAGAAACTCGACCTCGGCGTTCTTCTCTGCCGGGCCCGCCCCAGCCGCTCGCCGGACCAACGCATTGGCGGCGGCAAGGGGCAGCTGAAGGCCGCTGTCCTGCCGAGCGCCGACCGCCGCGACCATTGCTCCTCCACAATTACTGACCGTAGCCCGGAGCCACGCTTCGCGCGCGCCATTGGCCGCGAGTGGCTCGGCAAGCCGGGCGGTCGACAGCTTGAGCGCACCAAGCGGATCGCGGCCGGTCAGCGCGTAGAGCAGCGGCTTGAGCAGGAGATGCGCGCAGACAAAGGAGGAGGACGGGTTGCCGGGAAGCCCGAGGACGGGTCTGCCTTGGCTCATCCGCGCGTGCCAGCTCGGCTTGCCCGGAACGACCGCGATCCGCCAGAACCGGTGCTCCGCGCCGGCTGCTGCAAAAGCTGCGCGCAACACATCGCGCTCACCGACCGATGCTCCGCCGATCGCGGCTATGACGTCGGTGCCGCGATCGAGCCCAGCGATTGAGGCAAGCGTGGCGGCCCGCTCGTCCGGGATGATCGGCTGGAGCGATGGCACCCCGCCCCACTCGTCGATCAATCCGGCCAGCGCATAGGCGCCGCTATTGTATGTCAGGCCGGGAGCAAGCGTCGCGCCCGGCTCGCGCAGCTCGTCGCCGCAGGTCAGGATCGCGACCCGCGGGCGGCGGGCCACGACCAGTTCCGCCCAGCCGGCGGCGGCTGCAAGTCCGAGCGTTGCTGGCGAAAGACGAGCGCCGGCCTCGAGCAGCAATTGGCCGGCTTTAAAATCCATTCCGGCGGGGCGGATGAACGCGGGCCCGGCCGGGTCGCGAACCACCACCTGGTCGCCGTCGATGTCGACATTTTCCTGGATAACGACGCGGTCGGCGCCATCAGGGATGCAGCCGCCGGTTGCGATCCGGACCGTCTCGCCCGGGCCGACGATGCCGCTGAACGGCGCGCCTGCAGGCGCTTGCCCAACCAGCTTGAAGCTGGCACCCGCGACGACGTCTGCCGAGCGGACTGCATAGCCATCCATCGCCGACATCGCGCACAGCGGCTGGTCGTGACCGGCGACGATCGGCTCGGCCAGGACCCGGCCGGACGCCTCGGCGAGCGCCACCCGCTGCGTCCCAAGCAGGCCGTAGCCGTCGAGCAGGGTTTGCTGCGCCTCGGCGAGCGCGATCGGCGGCTTCACTCGCGCAACCAGCGGCCCGACTTGCCGCCGCGTTTTTCAGCCAGCTCGATGCGCTCGACGCGGATGTCGCGAGCAGCGCTCTTGAGCATGTCGTAAAGCGTCAGGCAGGCGACCGCGACCGCGGTCATGGCCTCCATCTCAACCCCGGTTCGAGCAGTGGTCGCGGCCTCGGCCTCGACCGCCAGTCCGCCCGCCTCGGCCCGGATCGCAACCCGCACCGAATCCAGCGCAATCGGATGGCAAAGAGGAATGAGGTCGGATGTGCGCTTGGCGCCCATGATCCCAGCAAGTTCGGCGATGGCGATTGGATCGCCCTTGGCAATCGCGCCGTCGGCGATCCGCGCGAGAAGCGTTTCCGGCACCGACACGAACCCGCGCGCAATCGCGACTCGCTCGGTTGCCGGCTTGGCCGAGACGTCGACCATGTGCGGCCGACCCTCGTCATCGAAATGGGTGAGGTCGCTCACGGCCTGGCTACCCGGGCCATAATCTCGACCAGATTGCATGGCCGGGTGCGATGGTCGAGCTGGGGTACGATGACCTTGGTCCAGCCATCGCGAACCGCGCCGGTTGATCCCGGTAGGCAAAACACGAAACGGCCGTCGATGACCCCCGCGCAGGCGCGCGATTGAATGGTCGAAAGGCCGATGACGTCGAAACTAACCCGGTGCCAGACCGCGCTGAAGCCGTCGATGACTTTGTCGAACAAGGGCATCACCGCCTCGGGCGTGACATCGCGCGCAGTCAGCCCGGTGCCGCCGGTCGAGATGACGACATCGACCGCATCATCGTTGCAATAAGCGCGCATTTGCGCCGCAATCCGCAGTGCATCGTCGGGGACTATCGCCTTGCCCGCGAGCCGGTGGCCCGCCTCGACGATGGCGCCGGCGAGATAGCCGCCCGATGTGTCGGTCTGTTCGGTGCGCGTGTCGGACACGGTGATCACCGCAATGCCGACCGGAATGAATGCGCGATCGCTCAAAGCTTTTCCTCCCAGCGAGCCAGATCTTCGCGGTCCGACGGCCTTGCTTCGATCCAGTGGTCAGTGCCCTCGCGGGTCTCGCATTTCCACAATGGCGCGTCGCTTTTGATCCTGTCCATGGTGTAATCGACGGCATCGAAGGCGGCGCGGCGGTGCGGCGCGGCAGCGGCGACGAACACTATCGGGTCGCCCGGGCCGACCTCGCCAACCCGGTGAACGATCGCGATTGCCGACAAAGCAAACCGGTGGCGCGCCTCTGCGGCGACGACCTTCAGCGCCAGCGGCGTCATTCGCTCGTGAAAATCGATCGTCAGCTTGTCGACCGATTGCCCGTTGGCGAGGCCGCGGACAATGCCGGTGAACGACGCGATTCCTCCCGCGCCCGATGCGCTTTGAAGGAATTCGGCAAGCAGCGACGCGGGTTCGATCGGATCGGCGGCAAGTCCGATCATCCGCCCGACACCGGTGGCAGGAACCCGATCTCGGCTGCGTCGCCGAGCGGCTGATCGCCTTGAACGAGGCAATCGTCGAGGGCGATGCGAACCGTTGAAGCGAGAAGCTCGGGATGGTCGCGCCCAAGCCATTGGCGCACCGCCTCCGTCGTCGAGACGTCGTGCGGGAGGTCAATCATGCAATCGCCATCGTCGACAAGGGCACGCAGCCGGCCGAACAGGCGCAGCCTCACCCGCCGGTCACCGACATGTGCCGGGCGAGCGCGCCGCTGACGCGCCCGGCGATCCGGAAGTCATGGCCGAGCGGCTTGTCCGACATGGCCGCGGCAATCGCGCGCTCGATCGGCTGGGTGCGCTCGCCGTCGCGAAGCATGGCGCGCAGGTCGATCCCCTCGTCCTGGCCAAGGCACAGGCATAATTGGCCGGTGGCAGTCACTCGAACCCGGTTGCAGCCGCCGCAGAAGTTCTCGGTGAGCGGCGTGATGAAGCCGATCGTCCCGCCCTCGTGCGTGGTGAAATAGCGCGCCGGGCCGCCGGTCCGCGCAGCGCTCGGGGTCAGCGTCCAGCGCTGCTCGAGCAACTCGCGAGCAGCGGCCATCGGCACATGCTGGTCGAGGCGAGACTGGTCGACGTCACCAAGCGGCATAACTTCGATGAAGCTGATCGAAGCACCGCGACGATGCGCCCATTGGGCCAGATCGACCAGTTGATCGAGGTTGCCGTGGCGGAGGACCACGGTGTTGAGCTTGACCGCAATCCCGGCGGCAAGCGCGGCGTCGATCCCAGCAATGACCTGGCCGACCATGTGACCGCGCGTGATGCTTGCAAACCGGGCGGGGTCGAGACTGTCGAGCGAAACGTTGATCCGCGCGATGCCGTTGTTCGCGAGGGCCTGCGCATGGCGTTCGAGCTGGGTGCCGTTGGTTGTCATCGTGATCTCGTCAAGCGCACCCGAACGGAGGTGGTGCGATAGACGCCCGACGAACTTGACCAGCCCCTTGCGAACCAGCGGCTCGCCGCCGGTCAGGCGCAGCCGGCGGACACCCAAAGCAACGAAGGCATGCGCGACCGTTTCCAGCTCGTCCCAGCCAAGCAGTGCATCGCTTCGCTCGAACCGCATCGCCTGGGGCATGCAATAGGTGCAGCGCAGATTGCAGCGGTCGGTTACCGACAGACGCAAATAAGTGATGGTTCGCCCGAACTGGTCGATCATGCCGCGCCTCCGTGGATCGCAGCGAACCAGCGCAATGCGAGCCGGACACCGACGTACAGGATCAATAGCGCGGTGACGATCCGCAACAGCCTGGGGTCAAGCCGGCCGCTGCCCAGCGAAGACCCGATCAGGCCGCCGATAACCACCGCCGGGAACAGCCAGGCGTACTGCCCGATGACCGCTCCGGCAGTCGCCAGCCCCTTGCTCGCCTGTCCGGCCAGCCCCGAAATCGAATTGACCAGGATGAACATGGCGCAGGTCGCTGCAATCCGCTTGGGCGACGCCCAGCGCAGCACGTAGAGCAAGGGCGCAAGGAAGATCCCGCCGCCGATGCCGACTACTCCGGCGACAAAGCCGAGCGCTCCGCCGGCGACCGGCTCGATCCAGCGAGGCCCGTCGCGGGGCGCCTCCGCCGCCTGTTCCCAATAGGGCTGCCACAGCATCAGCAGCCCGGCGATCAGAAGTGCGGCTGCAAGAAGACCGACGAACAGCGTCTCGGCGACGACCAGCCGCCCGCCAAGCCAGGCCGCCGGGACCGAAGTCACGAACAGTGGCCAGGATCGCTTGAGGTCGAGATGCCCGGCGCGCCCGAAACGCCAGGTGCCGACCGACACCACCAGGATATTGCAGAGAAGCGAAATGATTGGGACCGCGCGAAAGTCGGTTCCGGTCAGGACTAACAACGCGGTGTAGGTAGAACCGCCGCCGAAGCCGGCAACCGCGTACAGCAGTGCCGTGAGGAAGAACAAGCCGACGAGCAGAACCATTCCGGGCTCGGGCGCGTTAGATTTTGCGAGCGGCGATGATTGGCCCGCCAGTGCCGCGCTGGACGAACAGGGCGCGCCGCAACCCGGGATCGTTGGGCCGTCCAAGAACGAAGTGACGCGCTGGACCGGACCACGTTCCAAGTGGCTTGAGCTCTGTCACGATATTGCGATGGGGAAGCGTCCGTCCGCCATTCTCCCCCGCCCTGATCGCGACATTGCGGACGCGCGGATCGTAGGTGACCTGCCACCCCGTCGCCGTCGCTTGCGACTTTGCAGGACCGATGTTCAAGCTGTTTCCAACCACAGCGATTGCCGGCCCGCCCCTGGGCGAACCCGCCTTTGCCGCCGCCTGACGAAGAGTGCGAGCGCCGCTTCCGGCATTGGCGCCGTTGATCACGAATTGCGGCGTGAAGACGCGATCGCCGCCAGCGGCGTGGGCGTAATCATATTGGCGGCTGGTATATTGCGGCTTTGCAAATCCGTCCTTCCAGCCGAGCTGGTCCCAATAGGTCACCGCGAAGCTGAGCGCGAGGACGCCAGGATCGCCAGCGATCGCATTCAGCGCGGCGTTGGCCGGCGGACAGGAGGAACAGCCCTGGCTCTGGTATAATTCGATCACCACCGGGTCGGCGCTGGCGGCGGCGGTTGGTGCCGATCCGCCCGACGAGCAGGCAAGGAGCAGTATGACGGCAGCCGTGCCGGAAAGTCCGCGCATCTTCAAATCCCCGCATACCAGGCGTAATCGCCGTGATCCTCCCAATAACCGCCCTTGCCTTCGTACAGATTGTCGATCCGGCTTCGGGCTTCGATCCGCATGACATATTTGGCCTGCTTGTAGCCGAGCTGGCGTTCGACCCGAAGGCGGGCTGGAGCGCCGTGGCCGACCGGCAATTTCTGGTCGTTCATCAGCAGTGCAAGGATGGTCTGGGGGTGGAAGGCGTCGACCAGGTCGATCGATTCATAATATTGCGCCGCTCCGATCATGTCGGCGCAGTGAAACACGATGAAGTTGGCGGCGCTCGACAGACCGGCCAGGCGAAGGATCGGGCCGAGCTGCGGTCCCTGCCATTTGCCGATCGCCGACCAGCCTTCGACGCAGTCGTGGCGGGTGATCTGGGCTCGTTGCGGAAATTGCATCAACTGGCCGAGCGAGAGCGACAAGGGCCGCGCGACAAGCCCGTCGACGACCAGCCGGTAATCAGCGAAATTATTGGCCAGCATCGCTGCATATTGCGGCGTGCCCGGCATCGCCGTCCCGTTGACCCGGAAGATGGGCGACATGTCCGAGGCCGAAAATTCGCGCGCCAGGCTGTCGCGTCCGGCGACCAGCCGCTGCGCGCGATAGTGGAGCCTCTCCGAGCTTTGCAGGATGGACTTGAAGGTCGGCGAGTGGTCGAGCCGGTCGCACCCGGCAAGCGACAGTCCGCCAACCCCGGCAAGGCCGGCGATCAGCGAGCGGCGGTCCATGCCGGTCACGATCCTGCCCCTTTTTCCCGCGGCAGCCGATAGCGGCCGGTGATCATCGATCGCACTTCGTTGATCGGTCCGGCCAGCACCACCATGACGACATGGACGAAGAAAAAGCCGACCAGCAGCCAGGCGACGATGAAATGGATCGACCGCGCCGACTGCCGCCCACCGAATATCGAAAGCAGGAACGACCAGCCCGAATCCATTTGCGGCGACATCGTCAGCCCGGTGAAAATGATAAGCGGGAGAAGAACGAACAGCACCAGCCCGTAACTGAGCTTCTGAAGTATGTTGTAACGCGCCGCTTCCGCCCCGGTCGGAAAGCGCAGCCGGGCATGATCCTTGATGTCCTGCCAGATATGCGCCGGGGCAATTTCGTGCCGGGTCGGCGCAAGATCACGCCGGGCATGACCGTTGACCAGCGAAATGACGAGATAGCCAACCAGGCCAAGGCCGAGAATCCAGGCAAAGGCGAGATGCCACAGCCGCGCATGCGCCAGGCTGTAGGTCGACGGGATCGTCAGCCAATAGGGGAATGCGCGGTGCTGGATGACGCCATGCGCATCGGGCCACACTCCGAGCAATCCCGTGGTCTTGACCTGCAACGCCCCGAGCTTGGCGAAACCGGCATCGCCATGCGATCCGATTTCAAACCAGGCATGATCGAAATTGGCGCCATATTGTCCCCAGTAGAGCCGGGGATGGGCGTTAAATATCATCAAGCCGCTAAGCAGCATGACGAACAGCGCCAGGGCGTTGGTCCAGTGCCACAGGCGGGTCGACACGCGATGGCGCTTGACGGTTTCGCCTGCGCGCAGGTCGCCGGAATGCTCGGCGGCGGGAACGGCGGCGGCTTCGGGACTCGCGTTGGGCGACACTGGATTAGCGTCGGGCGATACTGGCGACAGGGGGTCCGTGGCGGTCTCCTCGGGCTGCTGCATCGCCATCCTTCTCCACCGGCTATTGATCCAGCGCTATTCGATGTTAGTTAGTCGGTCAACTGACTAATTGGGTGGAGCATGGGACGGCGCGGTTCGGACAAGAAACAACGGCTGATCGAGGCCGCGGCGGATCGCTTCCATCGCGACGGATTGAACGCGTCCTCGATCGCTGACATCGCGCGCGACGCCCGCGTCCCGGCGGGCAACGTCTATTACTATTTCCGAGCCAAGGATGACCTCGTGCGGGCAGTGGTCGGACACTGGATTGCGCGCATTGGCGCAAGCCTAGAGGCATTGCTGCCCGACCATCCTGCCGATCAGCGCCTTGAAGCCTTCCTCGACGGCTCGGGCGGCCGGGCCGATTATTACGCCCAGCTTGGTTGCCCGCTGGTGTCCCTGGCGCGCGATCTGCGCCAGTCCGGCGGTGATCTGGCGCCGCTTGCAGCCAGCCTGCTGCGACCGCAGATCGACTGGCTAGAGAGCGTTCTGGCTGCGCTTGGCCCATCGAAGCGCGAACAGAGCCGCACGGCGCAAGAGCTTCTCGCGACGCTTCAGGGCAGCTTGCAGATGGCCTATGCGCTAAACGACCCGGCCGTGATCCATGCCACGGTCGCTCAGCTCAAGGCGCAGGCCATCACCGACCGGCATGTGCGACTTCATCGCTGAGGGTCGCTGGGCTGATGCCGAAAAGGAGGGTCTTGAGGTGGGATCCGCGGCGGCGCCGATTAGGCACCGCCAGCGGCGGAGGTGTCGCTAGCCGAGCACTTCGAGTGCAGCTGCGAAGGCGATCGCGTCGAACGCCCGATAATCGGGTTCAGGACGATGGCCGGGATCAAGACTCGGTCGGTTCGTCCTCGAAAGCGTCGGCGTAAGCCTCGGCGTCTGCATTATCTTCAATATCTTCAATCTGTTCTTCATCTGATAGAGCGGCGTTTGTCGCCGCTTTCCGTTTCGTTTCTTCAATGCGCAGCAACTCGCTGCGGTTGGCCCGGGCGGCAAGTGCGGCCCAGGCGGCTTCTGATCGTTGGCAACGCTCGCGCACATGCTCAAGCGTCGCCGCTTCCCCCTCGAGCCGCGCCTGGTCGGCGCGGTCGAGGAAGAATTGCAGGCTCGAATTTCGGGTGCCTGAAATGACCAAGCCTATTCGGCCTGATCGGCTGCTCCGGCATCGTCGGCGTTCTTGAGGTTGACCGCGCTGGTTTTGCCGCGGTTATCCTGCTGAAGCTCGTAGCTGACGCGCTGATTTTCGCTCAGCCCGTTCATGCCGGCGCGCTCAACTGCACTGATGTGCACAAAAGCATCGGTTCCGCCGCCATCCGGCGCAATGAATCCGTAGCCCTTGCTGTCGTTGAAAAATTTAACTGTTCCGGTAACCATTTCGGTATCCTTCCGTGACGGATCGATGCTCGATCCGTTTCCTTGCTAGTAGCGACAATTTAGAAGGAGAAGGCGCCGCAAAGCGTCCTGAGACCGTCAATTTGCGAGCAGTAGCAACGGGCCATATAGGCGCGTTCGACGAAGAATGTAAGTCGCAATGCAAATTGGGCCAAATTGCGGTTGATTTTTCTATGCCGCCAGCACCCGCGATTCGTCCGATCGTAACGCCTCGCGCGGCCACCTCAACTATTGCAATTCGCCCGCCGAAGCAGCGCCCAGGCGATCCTTGAGCCGATCGGCATCTTCGAACGTGAGACAGGCGACGAAAATCGTATCGTCGCCGCTGATCGTGCCGACGATCTCCGCCCATCCGGACTGATCGAGCACGACCGCGACGAGATGCGCCGATCCGGGCGGAGTTTTTATGACGACTAGAGTGCCCGCGGTGTCAATCGACCGAACCCAGTCGCGGAATACCGCGCTCATCCCCGGCGGAAGCGAAGCGCCGCCGCTTTCGGGAAGCGCGTAACCGAGCTGGCCGCCACGCCGCAGCTTAACCGCGCCAAGCGCCTCGAGATCGCGCGAAATGGTCGCCTGGGTCACGACATGACCAAGGGCCGCAAGTCGCTCGGCAAGCTCCTCCTGGCTCGATAGCCGGTGTTCCCGAATGATGTCTGCAATGATTCGCTGGCGCTGGTTTCGAAGCTCGGTCATGTGCATATATATGCTACATCTTGCATAATCATACAATAGGTCCGATAGGCCCGGCATGATTCGCACAGCTATCCTTGGAGCTTCGGGCTATGTCGGCGGCGAGTTGCTGCGCCTGATCAGCGGGCATCCGGAGCTGGCGCCTGGGCCGCTGTTCGGTGACAGCAAGGCCGGGCAAGCCGTAGGAAGCGTCCACCCGCACCTTGCCGCCGCCTATCCCTGGGCCGTGATCGATCGCTTCGACCAGGGAGCGCTCGACGGTGCCGACCTCGTCCTTGCCGCCCTGCCCCACGGTCACAGCCAGCGGATCGCTCCGGCGATCCTCGAAGCTGGAATCCCGTTGGTCGATCTTGGCGCCGACTTCCGCCTCGCCGATCCCGCCGTCTTTGAGCAATGGTACGGCCACGCGCATTCGGCGCCCGAGCTTCTGGCGTCCTTCGTTTATGGCATACCCGAGCTCAACCGGGCGGCGATCGCGGGCGCAAAGGCGGTCGCTGCTGCGGGCTGTTACGCAACCGCTGCGATCCTTGCCCTCAAGCCCCTTGTCGATACCGGTCTCGTTGCGGCGGACAGCCTGATCGTCGACGCCGCTTCGGGCGTCAGCGGCGCCGGTCGAGAGGCAAAAGAGGCTACCGCGTTCAGCACCGTCGATGGAAGCTATGCGGCCTATGGCCTTCTCAATCACCGCCACACCGCCGAGATGGAACAGGCGCTTGGCACAAGCGTGCTGTTCACACCGCATTTGGTGCCGATGACCCGAGGCATCCTCGCCACCTGCTATGGCGCGGCAACCGGCGACCAAGACCCGCTCGAAGCGCTCCATTCGGCCTATGACGATGAGCCGTTCGTCCATGTCACCGACCAGCCGCCAGCGACCAAGTGGCTCAGCGGGTCGAACGGAGTGCAGGTCACCGCCCGCCACGATCCGCGCACCAACCGGATCATCGCGCTGTCGGCGATCGACAATCTTGGCAAGGGCGCGGCCGGCCAGATGATCCAGTGCGCCAACCTCATGCTCGGCCTTCCCGAGATGGCCGGGCTCACCACCATCGGAGTGTATCCATGAGCGTTACCGCGCCACTCGGCTTCGTTGCCGCCGGCTGTCATGCCGGGATCAAGCAGCGCAAGTTCGACCTTGCACTCATCGCCACCGAGGACCGCAAGCCGGTTCCGTGCGCCGCGGTGTTCACGCAGAACAAGTTCGCAGCTCCGCCGGTTGAGCTCGACCGGGCGATCCTTGCCGCCAATGGCGGTGTCGCATCCGCGGTCATCGTCAATTCGGGCAACGCCAACGCCGGGACCGGCAAGAGCGGGCTTCGCGATGCGCGGGTCATGGGCGCCGCCGCGGCGCACGCGCTGCATATCGACGTTGCGCATGTGCTGGTCTGTTCAACCGGAATTATCGGCACGCCGCTGCCGATGGACCCGATCGTCAACGCAACTCCAAGGATCGCGAAAAAGCTATCGATCAAGGGCGGCGACGATGCCGCGCGCGCAATTCTCACGACCGATCACAAGCCCAAGACGGTCGCCATCGAGGGGTCGACCTTCACGCTTGGCGGAATGGCCAAGGGCTGTGGAATGATCGCGCCCAACATGGCGACGATGCTGGCGTTTCTGACCACCGACGCCGACGTTCCGCGAGCGCTGATTCAGAAGATTCTGCGGTCTGCCTGCGACGCGACATTCAACACCCTCAATGTGGACGGCGCGACATCGACCAATGATACCGCAATGGTGCTTGCATCAGGCAAGCGCGGTCCAGCCGATCCGGACGAGTTCGCGCGGGTTCTGCTTGCCGCGTGCGACGACCTGACGATGCAGATGGCGCGCGATGCGGAAGGCATGACCCGGATCGCCCGACTGAGCGTCACCGGCGCGTCCAACGACAATGACGCGCGCACCGCCGCCAAGGCGATTGTCGAGAACAATCTGGTCAAGTGCAGCTGGTATGGCAGCGATCCCTATTGGGGCCGGCTGCTTGCCGCCGCCGGATCGTGCGGAGTAGCGCTCGATGTCGGTCGATCGCGCGTCGCTTATGGCGGCATCACCGTCGCCCGCGGCGGCGTCGGCGTCGCTCATGACGGCCAGGCGCTGGCCGAACATATGATGGGCGAGGAAATCCACATCGAGGTGCACCTGGGCGCTGGCAACGACGTTGCGCGGATGATCGGCATCGATCTTGGCCCGGGCTACATCAAAGAAAACAGCAAGACGTCATGACGATCGCCCTGCTGCCGTCGGAAATCGCGACCGTATTGGTCGAGGCCCTGCCCTACATTCGCCTGTTCGCCGGCAAGTCCATCGTGGTCAAACTGGGCGGCGCTGCAATCGATCGCGACAGCGACCTCGCGCTTGCCCAGGACGTCCTGCTATTGCGCAGCGTTGGCGTACGTTGCGTCCTGGTTCACGGCGGTGGGCCGCAGGTCGACGCCATGCTCCGCCGGGTCGGCAAGGAGCCCGAGTTTCGCGACGGCCTTCGCGTGACCGACGCCGAGACGCTTGAAATTGTCCGGATGGTGCTGGTCGGAAAGATCAACCGCGACCTTGTCGCAACCATCAACAGCCAGGCCGGCGACGAGCCGGTCGCGGTCGGCGTGTCGGGCGAGGATGCGGGGCTTCTCACCGTCACTCCGGCCGACCCCGAACTGGGCTTTGTCGGCAATGTCACCCAAGTCCGGGCCGAGCTTGTCCACCGCCTGCTCGACGATGGCCTGACGCCGGTCATTTCCACCGTCGGCGCAAGTCCCGACGGGCAGCCCTATAATGTCAACGCGGACGAGGCCGCGCGCGCCATCGCCGTGGCCATGGGCGCGGAAAAGATCGTCTATCTGACTGCTGCCCCGGGCCTGCTCGAGAATGTCGCGGACGAGACCAGCCTGATTGCACGACTGACCTCGAACGATCTGCTCGACCGGCTGAAGTCGGGATCGGTTGGCAAGGGCATGATCCCCAAGCTCAAGGCGTGCGCCGACGCCGTCGATCAGGGGGTCGGCTTTGCCCACATCATCGATGGCCGAGTGCCGCACTCGCTGCTCATCGAACTGCTCACCGATCACGGAGTTGGAACGATGATCCGCAAGGACCAAAGCTGGTGAATAACCTGCTCGCGATCCGCGATCTCACCGCCACCGATCTCGCCCAGATTCTCGCGCTTGCCGAACAGCCGCTCGGCGCTCGCCCGCTTTCCGAAAAAGGGGTTGCGCTCTATTTCGAGAAGCCGAGCGTTCGAACGCGCAATTCGATGGAAATCGCAACCACCCAACTTGGCGGTCACCCGGTCTACCTCCAGCCGGCCGAGATCGGCATCGGCAGTCGCGAAAGCGTTGCCGACGTCACGCGGACGCTGGCCTGCTACCACGCGATCATCGCCGCCCGGGTGTTCGACCACGGCTTGCTCGGCGAGATGGCGAGCATCGGCGCTGCACCCGTGATCAACATGCTGTCGGCCACCGATCACCCGCTCCAGGCGCTCGCCGACCTCCTGACGATCAAACAGCACATGGGGCGGCTCGAAGGCGTTCGCGTCGCCTGCATCGGCGAGGGCAATAATGTCGCTCGGTCGCTCGCGGAAGGCTGCGCGCTTGCGGGCGCCGAGTTCGTCATTGCAAGCCCGCAAGGCCACGGGCTGGACGGGCACGACAATCTAAGCCCTGACGAAGCCGTCGCGGGCGCGGACATCGTCTACACCGACGTGTGGGTGTCGATGGGCGGCGAGGACAGTACCGAGCGCCGCGCTCTGTTCGCGCCGTTCCAGGTCGACGAGCGGCTGATGGCGCGCGCGCCCGACGCCTGGTTCATGCACTGCCTGCCCGCGCGCCGGGGCGAGGAAGTCACCGCTTCGGTCATCGACGGCCCGCGCTCGGCGGTCTGGCGGCAAGCAGCCAACCGGATGCATAGCGCCCGCGGGGCAATGCTGTGGCTGATGGAAGATGCGCAATGACCGACAAGAAGCTCAAGGTGGTGCTGGCCTATTCGGGCGGGCTCGACACCTCGATCATCCTCAAGTGGCTGCAGACCGAATATAACGCCGAGGTGGTGACCTTTACCGCCGATCTGGGCCAGGGCGAGGAGGTCGAACCGGCGCGCGCGAAGGCCGCGATGCTCGGGGTCAAAACCGGAGACATCTTCATCGACGATCTGCGCGAGGAATTCGTGTCCGACTTCGTTTTCCCGATGTTTCGCGCCAACACGGTATACGAAGGCCAGTATCTGCTTGGCACCGCGATCGCCCGCCCGCTGATCGCCAAACGGCAGATCGAGATTGCCCATGCCGTCGGCGCCGACGCTGTCTGTCACGGCGCGACCGGCAAGGGCAATGACCAGGTCCGCTTCGAACTTGGCTATTATGCGCTCGACCCCGACATTCGCGTGATTGCGCCGTGGCGGGAGTGGGAATTCGCAAGCCGCAAGGACCTCATCGATTTTGCCGAAAAGCACCAGATTCCGATTGCCAGAGACAAGCGCGGCGACGCGCCATTTTCGGTCGACGCCAATTTGTTGCACAGCTCTTCGGAGGGCAAGGTGCTCGAGGATCCGGCAGCCGAGGCGCCCGAATATGTCCACCAGCGGACGATTTCGCCCGAGGACGCGCCCGACAGGCCAACCATCATCACGGTGGATTTCGAACGCGGCGATCCGGTTGCGATCGACGGGCAGGCGCTGTCGCCGGCAAGCCTGCTCGCCACGTTGAACAGCCTTGGCCATGACAATGGCATCGGTCGCCTCGACCTGGTTGAAAATCGCTTCGTCGGAATGAAATCGCGCGGCGTCTATGAAACCCCCGGCGGCACCATCCTGCTTGCGGCGCATCGCGGGATCGAGAGCATCACGCTCGATGGCGGCGCGATGCATCTCAAAGACGAATTGATGCCGCGCTACGCAAGCCTGATTTACAACGGCTTGTGGTTCTCGCCCGAGCGCGAAATGCTCCAGGCGTTGATTGACCAGAGCCAGGAGCATGTCACCGGCCAGGTCACGATCAAGCTCTACAAGGGCAATGCGACAGTGATCGGGCGGACCAGCGAGCATTCGCTTTACGATCAGGATCTGGTGACGTTCGAGGAAGGCAGCGGCGCTTACGACCAGCGCGACGCGGCCGGCTTCATAAAGTTGAACGCGCTCCGCCTGCGAACCCTCGGGCAGCGCAAGCGGCGGCTAAAGCCCTAGCTCGTCTTTCGCTTTGGCAATCGCTTCGCGGACCCGGACCGGCGCGGTCCCGCCGAAGCTGGTGCGACTTGCCACCGAAGCCTCAACGCTCAACACGTCGAACACTCGGCTGTCGACACGCCCGTCGATGTCCTGAAGCGCAGCGAGCGACAAGCCGGCAAGTCCGCACCCGCGCTCCTCGGCCAGCTTGACCGCTCGTCCGGTAATGTGGTGTGCCTCGCGGAAAGGAACGTTCGCCTCGCGCACCAGCCAGTCGGCAAGGTCGGTCGCGGTCGAAAAGCCCTGCTCGGCCGCGGCCCGCATGCGTTCCGGAACGAACGTCACCGTCGCAACCATTCCAGCGAGCGCTTCGAGCGACAGGATGAGCAGGTCGCGCGCCTCGAACACCGGCTGTTTGTCGTCCTGCATGTCCTTGGAATAGGCCAGCGGAAGCCCCTTCATCGTCACCGTCAGCGCGGTCAGGCAACCGACAATCCGGCCACTGTGACCGCGCACCAGCTCGGCCGCATCGGGGTTGCGCTTTTGCGGCATGATCGACGAGCCGGTCGAATAGTCGTCGGACAGGGCGACGAAGCCGAACATCGGGCTTGCCCACAGGATCAGTTCCTCGGCCATGCGCGACAGATGCAGCGCGCACTGAGCTGCCGCGGTCAGAAAATCGAGTGCGAAATCACGGTCGGAAACGCTGTCGAGACTGTTCACTGTCGGGCCGCTGGTGAAGCCAAGCGCCTCGGCGGTCGCCTCGCGATCGATCGCAAAACCGGTCCCCGCCAGCGCGGCTGCGCCCAGAGGGCAGGTGCCCATGTGCACTTCGGCGTTGAGAAGGCGTCCGGCGTCGCGTTCGAGCATCTCATAATAGGCCATAAGATGATGGCCAAGGGTTACCGGCTGGGCCACCTGCAAATGGGTAAAGCCCGGCATGATGGTCTCGGCATGTTCCTCGGCCCGCGATACGAGCACTTCCTGCAGGTCCACGATCGCGCCGAACGCGTCTTTGCATGCGCCCATCGTCCACATTTTGAAATCGGTCGCGACCTGGTCGTTGCGCGAGCGCGCGGTGTGGAGCCGGCCCGCGGCTTCGCCGATCAGTTCGCCAAGCCGGTGCTCGACCGTCATGTGAATATCTTCGAGCTCCTCGCGCTCGGGAACCCCGTCCGCTTCAAATTCGACGGCGATCCGGTCGAGCCCGTCGATGATCGCGGCGGCGTCATCGGCGGTGATGATGCTTTGTTTGCCAAGCATCGCCGCGTGCGCCTTCGAGGCGGCGATGTCCTCGCGCCACAGGCGCTTGTCGAATCCGATCGAGGCATTGATCCGGCGCATCAGCTCGGCCGGCTCGCCCCCGAACCGTCCGCCCCACATGTTTTGCCCGTCACCAGCCATGCCACTTGTCGTGCCACGACCGCCCCAGAGCGTCAAACCTGGTCAAACCGGGCAGATCAGGCGGTCTCCTTGACCCTCAGCATGGCGAGCGCCGCAGTGACCATCACCAGCGCTGCGACAAGCATCGTGAAAATCGGCTGGTTGGGGAAAAAGGCCTTCATCAGCGATCCCATGATGGTCGCCACCAGAAGCTGCGGGACGACAACGAAAACGTTGAACAGGCCCATGTAGATACCGAGCTTGCGCTGCGGCAGGCTGCTTGCAAGGATCGCATAGGGCATTGCCAGAACCGACGCCCAGGCGATCCCGATGCCCACCTCCGAAATGACCAGCAGGCGGTGGTCATGGATCAGGAAAAAGCTTGCGAACCCGGCGGCTCCGGCAAGCAGGCAGACGAGGTGCGTGCGCGCCTTGCCGATGGCCCGGGCGAGCGGCGGCAGAAGCGCCAGAGCAGCGATTGCGGCAACCCCGTTGTAGACCGCGAACAGCACTCCGACCCAATTGCCCGCCTGCTGATAGCCCGCGCTCGCCGGGTCGGGCGACGCGAAGAAGTTGCGGGCAACCACGGGGGTCGTGTCGATCCACATGATGAACAGCGCCGACCAGCTGAAGAACTGGACCAGCGCAAGCCGTTTCATCACCCGCGGCATGCCCGAAAAATCGCCGACGATGGCGCTCAGCATGTTGCTTCCGTTGCCGCGCCGGGCAAGCGTGATCGCGGCCATGCTTGCAAGGCCGTACGCCGCAAGCAACCCGCCCAGCACGTAGACTTCCTTTTCAAGCCGCCATTCGATCACTGCGAACACGACCGCCAGGCCAAGCGCGATCCACACCATGCTGGTGGCATAGCTTCGCGCCGCCAGCGCCCTGAGCGTCTCGTCGCTGGTGGCGTGTCCGTCTTCCTCGCCGAACCGGGCCATTTCCTCGGGCGAATATTCGCGCGTGCTGAGCACCGTCCAGAGCACTGCCAGGAACAGCGCCGCGCCGCCGACCCAGAAACTCAGCTTGACCGTTTCGGGAATTCCGCCGGGTCCTGCGGTGTTGGACACTCCGAGATGGTCGAGGAGGTATGGAAAGATCGATCCGACCACCGCCCCTGCCCCGATGAAGGCGGTCTGCACCGCATAGCCCGAGGTATGCTGGTCCTTGCCGAGCATGTCACCGACGAAAGCGCGAAACGGCTCCATCGAAACGTTGAGGCTTGCGTCGAGCAGCCACAGCAGCATGGCCGCCATCAGCAACTGGTTGGACAGCGGCATCAGCACCAGCGCCAGGGCCGCAAGCGCCGCCCCAGCGATGAAATACGGCCGCCGCCGGCCCAGCCGGCCAAGCCACGTCCTGTCCGACAAATGGCCAACGATGGGCTGGACCAGAAGCCCTGTCAGCGGGGCTGCGATCCACAACGCTGGAAGATGGTCGACGCTCGACCCCAACGACTGGAAAATCCGGCTCATGTTGGCGTTTTGAAGCGCGAAGCCGATCTGGATTCCGAAAAAGCCGAAGGAAATATTCCACAATCCGGCAAGGCTTTGCCGCGGCTTGGCTATCGTCGAAGCGTCGTTCATTCCAGATCTCCCCTGCAGCGATTGCTGGCAGATGGGCGGCGCGCGCACAATCTTTGCTGCGCTGCAGCGCATACGAATACGCAAGCGAGGCTGGACAGTGGCTCCCCGGCGGCTACATTTCGCGCTCTTGTGGGAGGGGACCCCGATTGAGCCTGTCAACATTCGATCTTGCGGTCGTGATTATCTACGCGATCGGCATCTTCGGCCTCGCGCAATATGTTTCGCGGGAAAAAGCCGGCCACCAGAAAGACACTTCCGACTACTTCCTCGCGTCGAAAAACCTGCCGTGGTGGGCGATCGGAGCATCGCTGATCGCGGCCAACATTTCCGCCGAGCAGATCGTCGGAATGTCCGGCTCGGGCTATGCCATCGGCCTTGCCATCGCCTCGTACGAATGGATGGCTGCGCTGACCTTGCTGATCGTCGGCAAGTTCTTCCTCCCGATCTTCCTCAACAACCACATTTACACCATGCCGCAGTTCCTCGAGCGGCGGTACGGCGGCCTTATCCGGACGCTGATGGCTGTGTTCTGGCTTGGCCTCTACGTGTTCGTGAACTTGACTTCGATTATCTGGCTCGGCTCGATCGCCGTGACCAAGGTTGCGGGGATCGACCAGAACGTCGCGCTGGTCATGCTCGGCGCCTTCGCCTTGCTGTATCAGATCAAGGGGGGGCTAAAGGCGGTTGCACTGACCGATATCGTCCAGGTGACGCTGCTCGTCCTTGGCGGCCTGGTCGTGGCCTATCTGACCCTGACGCAAATTGGCGGGGGCGACCTCATCGCCGGGTTCGGCAAGCTCACTGCCGCCGCTCCCGATCATTTCCACATGATCCTCAAGAAGGGCGACCCGCACTACATCGACCTGCCGGGCCTCAGCGTCCTCATCGGCGGAATGTGGATCGCGAATATCGCCTACTGGGGCTTCAACCAGTATATCATCCAGCGCGCGCTTGCTGCCAAAAGCCTCGCGGAAGCCCAGAAGGGCGTCATCTTCGCGGCCTATCTCAAGCTTCTGATGCCGCTGATCATTGTCCTTCCCGGGATTGCCGCGGTGGTTCTTGCGCCTGGCCTGACCAAGCCCGACGAAGCCTATCCAACGATGATGCGGCTTTTACCGCCCGGCCTGCTCGGACTGGTGTTCGCGGCGCTGGTCGCCGCGATCGTTGCTTCGACCGCGTCCAAGATCAACTCGATCGCGACCATTTTCACGCTCGACGTCTATGCCAAGCGCCGCGGCGACCGAACGCGCGCCGAGGATGACCGTAGCCAAAGCGCGGCCGAGGAAAAGCACCTCGTCCTGGTCGGGCGGATTACCGCGGTGGTGGCGATCATCATCGCCATCATCATGGCCAGGCCGCTCGTCGGAAGCTCCGAACAGGCGTTCCAGTTCATCCAGGAATTCACCGGTTTCTTCACGCCGGGAATCACCGTCATCTTCCTTGCCGGGCTGTTCTGGAAGCGTGCCAACGAGGCGGGGGCGATCGTTGCCGCACTGACCTCGGTCGTGCTTTCGACGATCATGAAATATGCGCTTCCGTCGGCTGCCCTGCCGCAAGGGGTCAACGACTATCTGACGCCGTTTATCAACCGCATGGGGGTGGTGTTCGTGGTTTCAGCGCTGCTGTGCGTGATCGTCAGTCTGGCAACCCCGGAACGGGCCGACAAGGATCACATCGTCACACGCGACACCAGCTATCGAACCAGCGCGAACTTCAACATCGGAGCGCTCGGCGTGGTGCTCATCCTGATCGCGCTTTACGCGACCTGGTGGTGATCGGCCGGCCGATGTCGCGCTAGCCGCTTGACTGGCGAACCGTCAGTCGAACCGGAAGCACCCGGTTTGGAACGCCATCGCCCTCGATCGCCGCGATCACGGTCTCGATCAGCGCTTCGGCGGCCTGCCGAGGATCCTGCGCAACGGTCGTCAACGCCGGACTCGACAGGCTTGCCGCGGGGATGTCGTCGAATCCCACGACCGCCACTTCGGGCACGCCGCGGCCGATCGCCTGGAGCGCGTGCATTGCGCCGATCGCAGTGACATCGCTGACCGCGAAGATAGCGTCGAACTCAACCCCGCGATCGAGCAATCGTTCGAGCGCTTCGCGGCCTTCGCTCTCGCTCGGCCCGGCATCGGCGCGCAATTCGTCATCGGGTTCCAGCCCGGCGGCGCGCAATGCCCGGCAATAGCCTCGCCAGCGTTCGAGAAATTCCGGGCAGCCCGCTTCGGCAGTGCCAATGAAAGCGATCTTGCGCCGCCCTTTCGAAAGCAGGTGGCTGGTGGCGTCGAACCCGCCCTGCTCATTATCCGACGAGACGGTGGTTCCGATCTGGCTTTCGTCGCCCGAGCCCCAGCGAACAAAATGGGTGCCGCGTTCGATCAGTTGCTCGAGCTTGGGGAGATATTCGAGATAGTCGCCATAGCCGAGCAGGATGATTCCGTCCGCCTTGCGACTGTCCTCATAATCGACGTGCCAGTCGGACGACAGCTGCTGGAACGAGATCAGAAGGTCATACCCATGGACCGCGCATTGCCTGACCATCGGCCCAAGCATCGACAAATAGAAAGGGTTGATCAGCGACTCGTCGGACGATGGCTCCTCGAAGAAGAGCAGCGCGAGCGTTCGCGACAGCTGGCGCCTCAGTCCCGACGCATTCTTGTCGACCTTGTAGTGAAGCTCTTCGGCGGCGGCGAGAACGCGCGCGCGAGTCTCGGCGCTGACCGAAGGATTGCCGCTCAACGCCCGCGACACAGTGGGTTGCGAAACGCCCGCAAGCGCCGCAATATCGAACGAGGTCGGCCGCCTCTGCATCATTACAGCATCAAGACTAAGCGGGCTGAATACGTATGTATAGCCATGTAGCTAGTTCCGCTTACCCAAATCGCTGGTATCCCTTCATCCTAGGAGGGGGCTCGGAGCCCCGATGAAATCATGTGCTGGTCTTGGGGAACGGACCGGTTCTGAAAGGGGACTTAGATGACCAGAAATTCTTCGCGCGCACGCCTGATTGCCGCCGTCAGTCCGCTTGCGATCGGCATTGGGTTACTGGCCGGCGCGACCGGCGCCGCCCAGGCTCAGGATGTCGCCGTGACGGGGGCGACCGCGCAGGACGTTCCAGAGACTGTTCCGGGAAACGACTCCGGGGCGTCGCCGACGCCGAACGCCGCCGACGGGGACGCCATCGTCGTCACCGGTTTCCGGGCCGCGCTGCAGAATGCCATCAACAAGAAGAAAAAGGCGGACCAGATCGTCGAATCGGTCAGCGCTGAGGATATTGGCAAGCTGCCCGACGCCTCGATCGGCGAAGCGATCGCGCGGCTTCCGGGCCTCACTTCACAACGACTGAACGGCAGGGCGGACGTCATCTCGGTCCGCGGTTTCGGTCCGGATTTCTCGACCACCTTGCTCAACGGCCGCGAGCAGACATCGACCGGCGACAACCGCGCCGTTGAATATGATCAATATCCCTCCGAGATCATCAATCAGGTCAACGTCTACAAGACCCCGCTGGCGTCGGTCATCGGACAAGGCCTTGCCGGAACTGTCGACCTGCGGACGATCCGTCCTCTCGAATATGGCAAACGGGTGATCTCGGTCGGCGGCCGCGTCGTTTATCCGGACCTGGGGAAGCTCAACCCGGACGCCAAGAAATACGGCTATCGCGTCAACGGCGTCTACGTCGATCAGTTCATGGATGGCCAGCTCGGCCTGTCACTCGCGGGCAGCTGGACCGACGAGCCCTACGAGATTGAGGAATTCAACGCCTGGGGATATGCGGACGCACCCGGCGGTAACGTCGTCGTCGGCGGACTCAAACCTTATTCAAGGTCGACCGAGCTGAAACGACTTGGACTCGCGGGGACGCTCGAATTCAAGCCGAGCGAGACGATCACATCGACGCTCGACGGCTTCTACTCCAACTTCAAGGACGACCAGATCGCTCGGGGCATCGAAATCCCGCTCCAGTGGGGTGGCGCGAGCCTGCAGCCTGGTTTCACGACGCAAGACGGAGTTGTTACCTCGGGGACGTTCGCCAACGTCTGGAACGTTGTTCGCAACGTCTCGCAGCCGCGGCACGCAAAGCTCTATTCGTTCGGATGGAACAACCGTTACGACGGCGCAAACGGCTGGCACGGCTCGCTTGACATCAGTTATTCGAAGACCAACCGCAACGAACTGGTCTTCGAGACCTATGCGGGGACTGGCTACAACTTCCGGGGGGCGGGCGACACGCTGGGATTTGAGACGAGCAATACCGGCACCGTCATCACCAGCCACAACCTCGACTATTCCGACCCGAACCTGATCTTCCTGACCAGTCCCCAGGGATGGGGCGGGACAGATCCGGTAACCGGTTCCGCCAGGCCCGGTTACTACAACAATCGGATCGTCCACGACCGTATCTGGCAGGTCCACCCCGAGATTTCCAAGGACCTGAACTCCAGCATCTTCTCCCAATTCATCATCGGCGGGAACTACACCGATCACCGCAAGTCGCTGACTCCGGACGAGTCGATCGTCCAGCTCACCGGGAATAACGTCCTTCAGGTCCAGGTTCCGAGCGATCTCCTGCTTCACCCCGTCGACCTTGGGTGGCTCGGTCTCGGCGATAGTATCGCCTACAACCCGCAGGATCTGCTCGATGCCGGAATCTACACTCTAGTGTCGAACAACGGTAACCTCGACGTCGCGGTGAAGCAGTACAAGATCGCCGAAAAGCTCGGCACCCTCTACGCGCTCGCGAACATCCATGCCGAACTCGGGTCGGCGCTACTGACCGGCAATGTCGGCGTCCAGGCCGTGCATTCGGACCAGAGCAGCAGCGGCTTCTTTGTCGACCGCGGAACTAGCTCGCTCAGTCCGATCAGTGGCGGGGCGAAATATTGGGACGTGATGCCCAGCCTCAATCTGTCGCTGCGGTTCCCGACCGATTTCGTGGTCCGTCTGGGGCTTGCGCGCGAGGTCATGCGGCCGCGGATCGACTCTATGCGTCAGGCGCTCCGCTACGGCGGCGTCGTTCGAACCGTCGGCGGCATCAACATGAATACGATCACCGGTGATGCCGGCAATCCGGAGCTACGGCCATTTCGCGCCAATGCGGCCGACCTAAGCTTCGAGAAATATTGGGGCGTCAAGGGCTATGTCTCGGCTCAGTTCTTTTACAAATATTTCGACACTTTCGTCGTCGATCGAAACCTCCAGCCGCAGCCGTTCGACTTCACCGGTTTCCCGCTTCCGACCGGCTTCCAAACGACGGATCCGAGCAATCTGAATACCTATTTGTCGCCGGCTGGCATTGCCAATGGCGAGCTCTCTGCGCCCTACAACGTCAAAGGCGGCAAGATGTACGGCGTCGAGCTCGCCGCGACGGTGCCGATCGGCGAGTTGATCAGCGCGCTCGATGGGTTCGGTGTGACCGGCGGCGTGTCCTACACCAAGTCGAAAATTCATCCTTACTTTAACGGTGACGGCAGTGCTGGACCGGCGACGGATCTGCCCGGCTATTCACGCTGGGTGGCAAACGGCACGGCCTATTTCGAAAAGTGGGGCTTCTCCGCTCGTGGCAGCGTTCGCTACCGGTCGAGCTTCCTTGGTGAACTGTCCGGCTTCGGTGCCAACCGGACGCTTCGCCGCGCGCTGCCGGAAACGATCATCGATGGGCAGATCGGGTACGAATTCCAGCCAGGCTCGATGCTCAATGGCTTGTCCATCTATCTGCAGGGCCTCAACCTGACTGACGAGCCGTTCGTGACCACCGATGGGAACGGAAACTCCCTGCGCATCATTGATTATCAACGGTACGGTCGCCGATGGATGCTCGGCGCATCGTACAAGTTTGGCGCCGCTTCTCCGCCGCCGCCCCCGCCGTTGGCCATTGCACCGCCGCCACCGCCGCCCGCGCCGCCACCGGCGACACAGACCTGCGCTGATGGCTCGGTGATCCTGGCGACCGACGCGTGCCCGGCGCCACCGCTACCGCCGCCGCCACCGGCGCCTGAACCCGAACGCGGCTGATCTTGAGCGGCCCCGGCGGCGGTTGGCCGCGGCCGGGGCAGACGCGATGAAAGATCGACATGAGTGAAGCAAGTCAGCGCCGGATCGTAATCGTTGGGGGCGGAACGGCAGGGTGGATGAGCGCCGCCGCGCTGGGGCGGTTCCTGACGTCGGGCTGGTCGATTACGGTCGTCGAATCCGACGAGATCGGCACGGTTGGGGTCGGCGAAGCGACGATCCCCAGCATTCGCGACTTCAATGCCGCGCTTGGCATTGACGAAGCCGAGTTCCTCTCGGCGAGCGGGGGCACCTACAAGCTTGGCATTGCCTTTGAAGGCTGGGGCCGGCCTGACCAGGGTTATGTCCATGCGTTCGGATTGGTCGGCAGCGCGCTTGGCGTAGTCCCGTTCCATCATTTCTGGCTAAGAGGGCTCAAGCTCGGGATATCGAAGCCGCTCGGCCACTACGTCCTGCACACGCTGGCGATCGCGGCCAACCGTTTCGCCCATTTGAATCCGCCGGCGAACAGTCCGCTACCGCTGATGCCCTACGCCTTCCATTTCGACGCCAGTCTCTACGCGCGCTACTTACGCGATTTCGCCGAGCAACGGGGCGTCGTCCGTCAGGAAGGACGGATCGTAGCGGTTGAGCGCAACGGCGAAAGCGGCGACGTCGATGCCGTGGTCCTCGCCAGCGGGGCCCGAGTTGCGGGCGACCTGTTCATTGATTGCTCGGGCTTTCGAGGCCTGCTCATCGAGCAAGAGCTCGAGGCCGGCTTCGAGGATTGGTCGCACTGGCTGCAATGCGACCGGGCGATCGCGGTGCCGTCCGCGCGGGTTGAACCGCTCATTCCAATGACCCGTTCGATCGCACGCAAGGCCGGCTGGCAATGGCGCATCCCGCTCCAGCACCGGACTGGCAATGGCTATGTTTTCTCGTCGGCCCGGATCAGCGAGGACGAGGCCGCTGCGACCGTGCTCGCCAACCTCGACGGCGAGGCCCTGGCCGAACCCCGAACGATCCGCTTCAAGACCGGCCGCCGCAGTAAAACCTGGGTCCGGAACGTCGTCGCGATCGGCCTCTCGTCGGGCTTCATCGAGCCGCTCGAGTCGACCAGCATTCACTTGATCCAGACGGCGATCACGCGCCTTATCGATTTGCTTCCCGCCGGAAAAATTAGCGAGGCGACGCGCGAAAACTACAATGACCGAACAGCTTTCGAGATGGAGCGCATTCGCGACTTCATCATCCTCCACTATCACGCAAATCAGCGCGAGGGAGAACCGTTCTGGGATAAGCTTCGAACGATGGCGGTGCCGGAGTCGCTGCAACACAAGATCGACCTGTTCCAAACGACCGCGCGGGTCGTCCCGAGTTTCGACGAGCTGTTCGATACCCGGGCCTGGATTCACGTGATGATCGGTCAGAACATCATTCCCGAAAGCTATCATCCAGTCGCCGACCTGCTGCCAGAGCCGCGTCTCCGGGAGTTTCTCAACGGGCTCGAGCGAGCTCACCTGGAAGAGGTCTCGCGTATGCCTGAGCACGGTGCCTTTGTCGCCAAGTTCGCGCCCATGCAACGCGAGACAATCAGCGCATGATGATCGCGGCCGCCCTGGCCTTGCTCGCCGCGGCGCCCGCCGCGGATTACCGCGCGCGCCTGCCCCAGGACGAAGTTATCTATTTCCTGCTCCCCGATCGGTTTGAGAATGGCGACGCGTCGAATGACCGAGGCGGCCTTAGCGGAGACCGGTTAGCGACCGGCTTCGATCAGACACACAAGGGTTTCTACCACGGCGGAGACCTCAAGGGCCTGACAAGTCGCCTCGATTATATCCAGGTCCTGGGGGCGACCGCAGTGTGGCTGTCGCCGGTCTTCACCAACAAGCCCGTGCAGGGTCCGCCGGGGCAGGAAAGCTCGGGTTATCACGGTTACTGGATTACCGATTTCACCCGCGTCGACCCGCATCTAGGGACGGATGCCGACTTCAAGGCGTTCGTCGACGCCGCCCATGCCAAGGGCATGAAGGTTTACATGGACATCATCGCCAACCACACGGCCGACGTCATCCGGTTCGCCGAGTGCGAGGGCAAGAACGACTGTCCATATCGGAGCATCGCCGATTATCCCTATCAGCGGCGCAGCGGCGTCGGCGGCCTGCCGATCAACAGCGGATTCTCAGGTGAGGAATACGGTAGCGCGGCCAATTTCGCCAAGCTTAAGAACCCCGATTATGCGTACACCGTGCGAGTTCCGCCGGCGGAGCGAAACATCAAGATCCCGGCTTGGCTCAACAACCCGATTTACTACCATAACCGTGGAAACAGCACGTTCCGGGGCGAGTCCAGCTTGCACGGCGACTTTGTTGGCCTCGACGATCTGTTCACCGAGCACCCGCGAGTGATCGCGGGCATGATCGACGTCTACGGCTCGTGGATTGACCGCTTCGGCATCGACGGTTTCCGGATCGACACCGCTCAGCACGTCAACCCTGAATTTTGGCAGGCGTTCGCGCCGGCGATGCTGGCGCGGGCCCAGGCTCGCGGAATTCCCAATTTCCACATTTTCGGCGAAGTCGCCACGGGCGATA
>JBDSSR010000056.1:0-2254 GCA_039928675.1 Sphingomicrobium sp.
CCAATGCGGATGTTCTGACCACGACCGGCGGCGTCACCGCTATCGGTGGCGGGCCTCACTCGGCGGAGTTCGAAGGCGCTTCGCAAAGCTCGTCGGTGGTCATCATCAAGGTTCCCAACAAGCCATCGGTCCTGACCCGGATCGGCGGGACGGAGACCATGACCCTGTCCAACTTCACGCTCCAGGGGCAAAGCAAGCGAACCCTTGCCAAGCAGACCTATTTCACCTTCCGCGTCGGCGGCACCCTGAACGTCGCTGCCGCTCAAACCGAGGGCATTTACGTCGGCACATTCAGCGTCACGGTTCAATACCCCTGAAATCCCATCAAGGTTACTGACGACGGGTAAATTTCCGGCAACACTTTCCTTTCAATCGGCAGTCATCGCAGCCGTTCATACTTCGCGCTTCAAATCGAGTGGGGAGTACCAACGTGCGCTATCTGTCTGTAATCGGACCCGCGGCCCTTGCCATGGCTGCAATGGTTGCAACGCCGGCCGCGGCGGCGACGCCGAGCGCGACCGTGAGTGGCAAGGCGCTGCTTCTGGTGCCGCTTAGCCTGGTCAAGATCGACGATCTGGATTTCGGCGGAATTATTCCGTCAGGCGTTTCGGGAGCAGTCTCGCTCAACGCCACGACCGGGGTTCGAAGCTTTGCCGGCGGCGTCACCGGAGTTCCCGGCGATATCGGGAAGCGCGGTTATTTCGGCGGGGCCGGAACGCCCAACCAGCAGGTGATCGTGACCATCGATGCGCCGACCGACCTGGTCAACGCTGCAAGCGACACGATCCCGGTACTTGGGCTGACCATGGACGGCCCTGCGTTGCGGACGATCGATCCGGTTACGCGCACCTTCTATGTCGGCATCGGCGGCACCTTGTTGATCGGCGCCAGCCAGCCGGACGGCATCTACAGCGCGACCTTCGACGTCACCGCATACTACCAGTAAACCGCGGATACTGACCAATAAAGGCGCCGGGCGCATTGAACCGGGTAGGAGGCATCGCTAGGTCTCATCCGATGACCGATATTCCGCCGCCCGAAGTGATCCGAATCGACGCCCTGGAGGTGGCTTGCGACGGATCGGGCGAGGTTTCGGCAGCGCTTGGCCACCCCCGCGTCTATCTTCGGATCGACGAGGAGGCGGGGTTCGTCGAGTGCGGCTATTGCGATCGGCGTTTCATCTTCATCGGGGGACCGGCGGACAGGCCGGCCCAATGACCGTTCCTGATCCGCGCCGCTTCCTCTACCGAACGCTCGACCCCGACCAGGCCCGGCGGCTGGCCGCTCGACACCTTGCCGGGCACGACGACGGCGAACTTTATCTTCAGCACTGCGCGAGCGAAGCCTTTACGTTCGACGACGGTCGCTTGAAGACCGCTGACTATCATAGCTCGTCGGGTTTCGGACTGCGCGGGGTCAGCGGCGAAACGACCGCCTTCGCCCACGCCAATGAAATCAGCGAGGCGGCGATCGAGCGCGCCGCGGCGACGCTTCAGCTGCTCGATCCGGCAAAGGGTGCGGCGGCGCTGCCGCCCCGGCGAACGAATCAGTCGATGTATGATGCTGATGATCCGCTGGTGCTGGTGCCTTTTGCGGACAAGGTCGCCCTGTGTCAGCGAATCGATGCCGCGGCGCGCGCTCGCGACCCGCATGTGGTCCAGGTCAGCGTCTCTGTGGGCGCGACGTGGAGTGTCATCGACATCATTCGCGGCGACGGGTTCCTCGCCTCCGACGTGCGGCCGATGGTCCGGCTTGGGGTGCAGATGGTGGTCGAACGTGATGGCCGCCGCGAAACCGGATATCACGGGATGGGCGGCCGCTATCTTTATGACGGACTGTTCGCCCAGGCTGAATGGATGCGGGCCATCGACCTGGCCCTGGCGCAGGCCATGGTGAACCTCGATTCGGTTGCCGCCCCCGCCGGCGAAATGCCGGTGGTGATGGGCAATGGCTGGGCCGGTGTCCTGCTCCACGAAGCCGTCGGCCACGGACTTGAAGGCGATTTCAACCGCAAGGGGACCTCGGCATTTTCGGGCCGGATCGGCGAACGCGTCGCCGCGCCCGGAGTGACCGTCATCGACGACGGCTCGATCCATCAGCGGCGCGGTTCCCTGACGATCGACGATGAAGGCACTCCGACCGGGCGCACGGTGTTAATCGAGGACGGGGTTCTCAAGGGCTATCTGCAAGACCGGCTCAACGCTCGCCTGATGGGCATGGCGCCGACCGGCAACGGCCGCCGGGAAAGCTTCGC
>JBDSSR010000057.1:0-5399 GCA_039928675.1 Sphingomicrobium sp.
CCAACCACTATTTCGGCGCACCCGCGCACATTCGCACGCCGGCCGTCATTGCCGAGCGCCAGCCATCGCTCGGCCCAGCGACCGAAGCGCAGGCCCGGTGCGACGCAATCCAGTCCGAATTCCGCTCGTCCGCTCCACAGCGGCGCTCGATCCGGCGAGAGGCACCGCCGCTTGCCAGGGCACTGGTCCCGACCGACGACCTGCTTAGCCTGCGCCTCGCGGAAGAGCTGGACTATGTCCGCCGCCTGCTTGACCAGATGGGCGATGCGCTGATCGCCGACCCCACTGTACTCGTCCGGCACGGGGTCGCGCTTCAGTCGGTCGACGTCGTCGGCCAGGTGCTCGGCCATCTCGCAAGCGTCATCCGTTCGAGCGATCCGGGCGGGGCGGTCGATCGGATCGGCATGTCCGACCTCAAGGGCCGGCTGCTGCGCAAGAGCATCGCCTGACTGGGCACGCCTGACTTGGCAACCGCGCGCGTCGTCGCCTACAGGCGGCGCATGCCCGGGCGGTATTTCGATGAATGGCAGGTTGGCGATCGCGTCGCGCACGCGGTGAGGCGAACCGTGACCGAGACCGACAACGTCCTAATCTCGACGCTGACCCACAATCCCCAGCCGCTTCACCTTGATCGCGAATATGCTTCGGCGTCGGAGTTCGGGCAGCCGATCGTCAATTCGATTTTCACCCTCGGGTTGATGGTCGGGGTCAGTGTTGCCGACACCACGCTTGGAACGCTGGTGGCCAACCTTGGCTACGACAAGTTGGTCTTTCCAAAGCCGGTGTTCATCGGTGACACGCTCCGTTCGGAAAGCGAATGCGTCGCGGTTCGCCCGTCGAACTCGCGGCCCAACGCGGGGATTGTCACCTGGGCCCACCGAAGCTTCAACCAGCGCGATGAGCTGGTGTGCGAATGCACGCGGACCGCGCTGCTCCTGAAGAGCCCCGGATGATCGAGCCGCGATCCTGGCTGTTCGTTCCCGCCGACAGCGAGCGCAAGATCGCAAAAGCACTCGACAGCGCGGCGGACGCGATCATCTTCGACCTTGAAGACAGCGTTGCACCGGCGATGAAGAAGGTTGCGCGCGACCTCCTCCATAATTTGCCAAAGCGCTCCGGCGGGCCGTCATGGTGGGTCCGGGTCAACCCATTGGGCTCCGACCAGCTCAAGGACGACCTTGAACTTCTGGGGGTTGCCGACATCCATGGCATTGTTCTTCCCAAGAGCGAAAGCGGGGCCGACGTCACCGAGCTTGCCCATCGCACCGGGACCATTCCGGTGCATGCCATCGTCACCGAAACCGCGGCCAGCCTGTTCGGGCTGCTCAGCTATCGCCAGCCGGGCTCGCCGCTGGTCGCAATGAGCTGGGGCGCCGAAGACCTGTCGGCGGCGCTTGGCGCTTCGTCCAAATATGATTGCGACGGCAGCTTGAGCTTCACCTATCGCCTCGCCCGCTCGCAATGCCTTGCAGGCGCGGTTGCCGCCGGGGTTCAGCCGATCGACGGAGTGTTTGCAGATATTCGCGACGAGGACGGTCTGCGCGAGGAAACCGAGGCGGCGGCAAACGAAGGCTTTACCGGAAAGCTCGCCATTCACCCCGACCAGGTGGCAATCATCAACGCCGCCTTCACTCCATCGGCCGCCCAGGTGTCGCAGGCCGAGGCGATTGTTGCCGCGTTTGAGGCACAGCCAGCCGCCGGAGTGCTTTCCATCGACGGAAGGATGGTCGATCGCCCCCATCTGGTGCAGGCCCGCAAGATCCTCGAACGCGCACTTTGACAAAGGAATAGTGAATGCCGACGCAAGCCACAGGCTGGGGCACCGATGCTCCCGATCAGCCGCTCCGCCAGATGTCGTTCGAACGGCGCGACCTTCGGCCCGACGATGTTGCGATCAGGATCACCTATGCCGGTATCTGCCATTCGGACCTGCACGTCGCGCGCAACGATTGGTCGGGCAGCACTTATCCGGTCATTCCGGGCCATGAAATCGTCGGCGAGGTCACAGCGGTCGGAAACGACGTAACGCGTCACCGGGTCGGCGATACTGTCGCGGTCGGCTGCATGGTCGACAGCTGCATGGCTTGCGACCAGTGTCTGGAAGGGTGGGAAGTGTTCTGCCGCGAAGGCTGCACTCAGACCTACAACAGCCCCGATCGCAACGACCAGTCGATCACCAAGGGCGGTTATACCGACCATATCGTAGTCCGCGATCATTTCGTCCTCAAGGTCCCGGACGGGATGGACGTCGCCAGGGTCGCTCCGCTGCTGTGCGCCGGGATCACCACCTATTCGCCGCTCCGCCAGTACAAGATCGGACCCGGAACCAAGATGGCCGTGGTCGGCCTTGGCGGGCTTGGCCACATGGGCGTGAAGCTCGGAGTGGCGCTTGGTGCGCACGTAACGGTGATCACGACCACCCCTGCCAAGGCCGCGGACGCGCGCGAGCTTGGCGCCCACGACGTCATAATTTCGACCGATCCGGCGCAGATGGAAGCCGCCGCGACCAAGTTCGACTTCATCCTCAACACGGTCCCGGTCAGCCATGAAATCGATGGCTATCTCAACCTTCTCGGGCGGTCGGGACGAATGGTTATCGTCGGTGCGCTGACGCCAATGCCCGGCTTCACCGGGATCAACATCATCTGGTACAATCGGGCGGTCGGAGGGTCCGCCATCGGCGGCATTCCCGAAACCCAGGAAATGCTCGAACTGTGCGCAAAAGAGGGGATTTATCCCGATTGCGAATTCATCGCCATGAACGAGATCAACGACGCCTATGAGCGCTTGCTGAAGAACGACGTCCGCTACCGCTTCGTGGTCGATATGAGCCGGGGGATTTGACCGGGACGGTCCATCCCGTGCCCGAGGGCTTCGGCGCGCGCATTGGCCCGGCCGAGCTCGACGGGCTGCGCGATCGGGCCCGGTCCGATCCTGACCCCTTCTGGCTCGACCAGGCGCGGCGGCTGGACTGGGACAGCTTTCCCACCCGCGCTGGCGACTGGTCGTTCGATGAACAGGATTTCCATGTCCGCTGGTTCGAAGACGGGCGGCTCAACCTGTCGGTCAATTGTCTCGACCGTCACCTTGCAGAGCATGGCGACCGAACTGCCCTGATCTTTGAAGCCGACGAGCCCGGCGAGGGGCATCGCTGGACCTATCGCACGCTGTTCGAAGAGACCTGCCGGCTGGCCAACCTCCTGCGGCAGCGCGGGGTCGAGCGCGGCGACCGGGTCATGATTTACATGCCGATGATCCCCGAAGCAGCCGCGGCGATGCTTGCCTGCGCCCGGATCGGCGCGGTCCATTCGGTGGTGTTCGGCGGCTTCTCACCCGACAGCCTTGCGGGACGAATCGCCGATTGCGGCGCGACTGTAGTGATCACTGCAGACGAAGGCCGCCGCGGGGGCAAGACGATCCCGCTCAAACGCAACGTCGACGAGGCGCTCGAGCAAGGCGATGTCGCCACCGTCATTGTCGTCAGGCGAACCGGTGGGGACGTGCCGATGAAGGCGGGTCGCGACGTCGACTATGACGAGGTCCGCTCAAGCCTCGCGACGCAATGCGCGCCCGAGATCATGGCCGCCGAAGACCCGTTGTTCATTCTTTATACCTCGGGTTCGACGGGCAAGCCCAAGGGCGTGGTTCATACCACCGGCGGCTATGCGACCTGGGCTGCGACAACGTTCGACTGGATCTTCGATTACCGCCCCGACGACATCTTCTGGTGCACCGCGGACATCGGCTGGATCACCGGGCACAGCTATGTGGTCTATGGCCCGCTGGCCAATTGCGCGACCAGCGTGATGTTCGACGGGGTTCCCAATTATCCCGATTTCGGCCGCTTCTGGGAAACCATCGATCGCCTCGGAGTGACGATTTTCTACACCGCTCCGACCGCGATCCGCGCCCTGATGCGCGAAGGGGATGCGCCGGTGACGAGCCACAGCCGCAAATCGCTCCGGCTGCTCGGAACGGTCGGCGAGCCGATCAATCCCGAGGCGTGGGAATGGTACTGGCGCGTGGTCGGCGACAAGCGCTGCCCGGTGGTCGATACCTGGTGGCAGACTGAAACCGGCGGAATCCTCATCTCGCCATTTCCCGGAGCAACCGCGATGAAGCCGGGATCGGCAACCCAGCCGCTGCCGGGGATCGAGCCGCTTCTGGTCGACGCGCAGCACAACATCCTCGACGGACCGGCAAGCGGCAATTTGTGCCTCGCGACCTCCTGGCCCGGGCAGATGCGGACAGTGTGGGGCGACGACCAGCGGTACTTCGAAACTTACTTCAAGACCTATTCCGGCGCCTATTTCACCGGCGACGGCTGCCGCCGCGACGAAGATGGCTATTACTGGATCACCGGCCGGGTCGACGACGTCATCAATGTTTCCGGGCACCGGATTGGCACCGCCGAAGTCGAAAGCGCGCTGGTCTCCCATCCCAAGGTCGCCGAAGCGGCGGTGGTTGGCTACCCCCACGACATCAAGGGCAGCGCGGTCTACGCATTTGTCACCCTGATCGCTGGAACGGAGGGCGATGACGAAATACGCAAGGACCTCAAGCTCGAGGTCCGCAAGGATATTGGAGCGCTTGCAGTGCCGGACAAAATCCACTTCACTCCGGCGCTGCCCAAGACCAGGTCGGGAAAGATCATGCGGAGAATCCTGAGGAAAATCGCGGAAGGCGCGACCGAGGGCCTTGGCGATACCTCGACTCTTGCCGACCCCTCAGTGGTCGACGCGCTGGTGGCGGGCCGCCAATGAACGCGCTCATCGCAGCAGCGCTTGTGGTGGCCGCTGGGCCAGCCGAAGCACCGTTCGATCCGATCAGTTTTTTTCGCGGGCGGACCCACGGCGAAGGCATCGTCAAGATCATTTTCACGGGCACCAAGCAGGTCTCGGTCGACAGCCTCGGCCACGACGAGAAGGACGGTTCACTCCTGCTTCGCCAGCATATCCACGAGGGCACCAAGCCGGTGCGGGTTCGCTACTGGCGTCTTCGCCAGACCACTCCGGGGCATTTTGCCGGGACCTTGAGCGATGCCGCCGGGCCGGTCGAAGTCGACCTGGTCGGCAACGCGGTGCACATTCGCTATACCGACAAGGACCACCTCAACATCGATCAGTGGCTTCGACCGAGCGGCCCGACGACGCTTCGCAACCGGATGCGGGTCAAGCGCTTCGGGATCGTTGTTGCCCACGTCGATGAAGTGATCCGCAAGCTAGACTGAAGGCCAAGCGCTGCTAACCTCCGCTCGAGGGGGAATGAATGGCGCAGTCGAAGGAGCAACAGGGCAAGCCGAGGTCGATGGCCCGGGTGATCGCGGCCGCTTCGGCGGGAACCGCCTTCGAATGGTATGATTTCTTCATTTTCGGCACCCTCGCGCCGGTTATTTCGCG
>JBDSSR010000058.1:0-4538 GCA_039928675.1 Sphingomicrobium sp.
ACGCTCGGTTCATCGACAGGAAGCGGCCGTCCCGATCGGCCAGTGCAAGTCCGATCGGAAGCACGTCGAGAAGCGCCTGGAGGTTGGAATCGGGCGCGTGCAGCGACACCACATCGCTTCCGAACAACAGAAAGGTTCCAGCGCCGGCATCATCGCCGTCCTGCCCGGACGGCACGTAAACCGCCCGGAACGGACGCCCCGCCTCGCCTTCGGCGGTCAACCGCATCTGCTCGCCCTCGCACATTTCGACAAGGTCACTAAACCCGACCGAACGGGGCTTGTCGGTGCGCGCCTGGGCGCGGTCCATGAAGGCGCGATTGGCCGCGATCAGCTTGCCCTTGGCGTCGACCACCGCTGCAAGCACGCCGGCCGCGGCGAAATCCTCGCCGACCTGCCCCTGGACCCGGCGCACTGCAGCGTTGACCGGATCTTGCGGCGGAGCCTGCGGGAAGCGCCACATCAGCAGCTCGCCCGAAATGCCCGCGCGCTCGACCTCCACCGGGCAAGCGCCGGCCCGGGTGGCGATCCCAGCCACGCAACCGGCGCCATCGCGCGTGGCAAGCGTTCGGGCCAGTTCAAGGCCGTGACCCGCCTCCTCGTCGATGCCGAGGTCAAGCGGAGGCTTAGCTCCAAACCGCTCGCGATAGGCAGCGTTGGCGATCAGCAGCCCACCGTCCGCCATCGACAGCGCGCATGCGTCGGCGCTGAGGCCCAGGGCGGCGCCAACCAGGGCGTAATCCGGACCGGCAGCAATTCCATCGCGGATCGACACCCGCGGCGCAGCCTTGCGCATCAGATAGAGCGCCGCGCCCACGCCAGCGATCAGCGCAACGGCTGCAAGCAAGCCCTGGCCCACCATCAGTGCCAGAACCCCGGCTGACAGCGCCGCCGCAACCACCAGGACCGGAGCAAGCCACCGGCCCGAGGCGCCCGTTCGGCTGATGTCTGAAAAGGGAATGTCCTGGTGAAGCATGATGCTTCCCTAGGCCTTCCGGCGCAGCAGTCGGCGGCGGCGGAATCGATCCCGGGCAAGCAATCGCCAGATCAGGCTCGACCCGAAATAGCCGACAGTCGCCGCGACCACGGCCAGGGTCAGGACGCCAAGCGCGATCGGCCCCGAGGCCTGGTGAATCCAGAACAGGATCCGGCCGAGCTCGCTCGATACGCGCTCCGCCGCCGCCGGGTCGGTCAGTGTCCCGTCGTGATGAAGCTCCCACGCGCCGATGCGATAGGCGCAATAGTAAACCGCCGGGATGGTCAGCGGATTGATCACCAGCGTGGTCACTGCGGCGACCGCGACATTGGCCTTGGTCGGGATTGCCAGAAGCGCCGCAATCACCGTGTGGAGCACCGGGATGATGATCCCGACGAACAGCCCCAGTGCAACCCCGCGCGGCACCGATCGGCGGGTGAACCGCCACAGCGAACTGCGCGCAAGATACGGCGCAAAGGGCTTCAGGAAGCGGTTTTGCTGGATGGTTTCACGAGTCGGGATATGGCGCCGAAGCCAGGCGAAGCGGCCGGCTGGCGCGGGCGCCTCAACCATTGGATCTCAACAAGCGCTGCTGCTCCCGCTTCCAGTCGCGTTCCTTGATCGTCTCCCGCTTGTCGTGCGCCTTCTTGCCGCGGGCAAGTGCAATCTCGACCTTTGCTCGTCCGCGCGCGTTGAAATAGATCGATAGCGGCACCAGCGTCAGGCCCTGTCGCGCAACGGCGCCCTGAAGCTTTGCTATCTCGCGGGCTTTCAGAAGCAATTTGCGAGGCCGGCGGGGCTCGTGGTTCAGCCGGTTGCCGTGGCTGTATTCGGGGATGTGGCTGTTGATCAGCCATACCTCGTCGCCTTCGACATCGGCGTAACTCTCGGCGATCGAGCCCTCCCCCTGGCGAAGCGCCTTGACCTCGGTCCCGGCCAGCTGGATTCCGGCTTCGAACCGGTCCTCGACGAAATAATCGTACCGCGCGCGCCGGTTTTCGGCGACGACCTTGGTCTTGTCGAACGGGTTGGGAATCGGCTTGGCCATGGCGATCAGATAAGGCCTGCATGCTCCAATGCCTCATCGACCGCCTGTTTCGAGGCGTCCGACGGTTCGGTCAGCGGCAATCGAAGCTCGGTCGGAAAACCGGGTCGAACCTTCGACAAGGCATATTTGGCGGGACCCGGTGACGCATCGGAAAACAGCGCGGCGTGAAGCGGATAGAGTCGATCCTGAAGGGCCAGCGCATCTTGGCTGCGACCTTCGCGCGTTGCCGCCTGGAACTGAGCGCACAGCTCTGGCGCGACATTGGCCGTGACGGAGATGCAGCCGACCCCGCCCATGGCGTTGAATGCCAGCGCGGTCTCGTCGTTGCCCGACAGCTGGCAGAAGCCCTCGCCACAGGCGAGACGCTGAGCAGTCACCCGGCCAAGGTCGCCGGTCGCGTCCTTAATCCCGACAATGCCGGAAAGACGCGCAACCTCGGCCAACGTCTCGACGCTGATGTTCGTAACGGTTCGGCCCGGCACGTTGTAAACAATGGTCGGGAGGTCGCAGGCCTCGGTCAGTGCACGGAAATGCGCAATCAACCCGGCCTGACTCGGCCGGTTGTAATAGGGCAGCACAATCAACGCTGCATCGGCGCCGTTGCTCTTCGCTTCACGCATATTGGCTATAGCGGAATCGGTGTTGTTCGATCCACAGCCCGCGATCACCGGCACCCGCTTCTTCGCCTGCTCGACACACATGGCGATCACACGGTGATGCTCGTCGAAGTTGAGCGTCGCCGATTCTCCGGTGGTTCCGCACGGCACCAGCCCGCTGCTGCCCCCGGCGATTTGCCACTCGACCAGCGCGCGAAATGTGTCCTCGGCGACACGCCCCCCTGAAAAGGGCGTGACTAGCGCCGGAATCGAGCCAAAAAACATGAACTTGCCTCCGTCGCCCAGTATTTCATCAACACCTGTTTGATCCACACTTGGCGTTCAGGCGCTGATAAGGAGCGTAGCTGCAAGATGTCCAGCATGTGGCGTACCCCGATCATTCTTTCGTCTCTGCTCGCAATCCCGGGCTCGGGCTCGGCGCAATATGCCGGGCAGGCCTATGGCTATACCTCCAACATCAGCGGCTGGATCAACAGCTGGCGGACGCTTCGCCAAAGCTCGGGCTACCACTTCAGCGACTATGCCGGCCTGCTGATTGCAAACCCCGACTGGCCCGATTCGGCAAAGCTTCGGCGCTGGGCGGAAAAAGCCATGCAGCCGGGCGAGAACGGCATGACCGTCATCGCCTTTTTCGCCCACGACAAGCCCCGCACCGGCACCGGCTGGGCCCGGCTCGCCGACGCGCTGAGCGCCGCGGGCCGGGCGACCGAGGCGCTCGACGCCGCTCGCAATGGCTGGGCCTCCTCCGACCTCTCGGCGACCGACGAACAGGCTATCTGGGCCCGCTATGGCGGCAGTTTCACGACCGCCGATCATGACCGCCGGACCAACGCCCTGCTGTCCGCAAAGAACGCCGACGACGCGGCGCGCTTCGTGCCCATTTCAACCCCTGCCCGCCAGGCCGCCTTCGGAGCACGAGTGCAAATGCTCCGGAACGCGGCCGACGCCGACAGTCGCTATCAGGCCGTGATGGGCTCGGTGACGAGCGACGCCGGATTGATGATGGATCGCATCCGCTGGCTTCGCGCCAACAATCTTGAACAGCCCGCGCGGCAGCTTGCCGCCCGAACCCATAATTTCGTCGATCGGCCCGCCGATCCCGAACGCTTCTACGAATTGCTGAGCATCCTCGCCGCCAATGCTGCCCAGGACCGGCAATGGTCTACCGCGTTCAACATCGCCAGCCAGATCGACGACGTGCTTGCACCAGGCACTCGCGCGGCCGATCAATCGCTCGGGATCCGCGACGATTATACAACCCTCGCCTGGCTTGCCGGAACCGTTGCACTCGATCGTCTCAACCGCCCGTCGAGCGCGCTTGCGATGTTCGATCGCTACGCCAGCGGCGGCCGCTCGCTCCAGGTCCTGACCAAGGGCACCTATTGGGCCGGGCGAGCAGCACTGGCCGCCGGGCAGACGCAGACCGCAAATGCCTATTTCCAGCGCGCCGCGGCCTATCCCGACCTGTTCTATGGCCAGCTTTCGCTGGAACGGTTGGGACGCAGCGTTCCAGCGCCGCCGCAGGCGCTTGCCCAATATACCACGACCGCGGCGCAGCGAGCAGCGTTCAACAGCCGGCCGCTGATGCAGGCCGTCCGAACGCTTGGCCAGCAGGGACGGACCGCGGAACAGGCACTGTTTGTCCGGGCGCTGGCCGAATCGCTCGACACCGATTCCGAACGCAATCTCGCGGTCGAAGCGAGCCAGCAATTGCGCCGCCCCGACCTGGCCGTGTGGACCGCTCGAGCAGCCCGGATCAAGGGGTCGGAATTCTATGTCCGACAGGCATTCCCGTCACTGTCGGGTTCGGTGTCGCCGAGCCTGTGGTCGCTGGCCCACGCGATCAGCCGTCAGGAAAGTTCGTTCGACCCTTATGCTCTGAGCCCGGCCGGGGCCCGCG
>JBDSSR010000059.1:0-1656 GCA_039928675.1 Sphingomicrobium sp.
GCAATGGCCAGCGCCTGCCACTGACCCTGCTCGTCGCGCGGCAAATCGGCCATTCGCGGAATCGAGGCCCAGGCCACGCCGCTGCAAAGCAGCGCAAGCGCGCCGCCAGCTTTCCAGCCCACGGTCGTCCAGCCCAAGCCCGGCAGCTTCGGCCAGCGAGATGCGGCCAGAGCGCTACGGCGGCCGAATGTCCGCGAATGTCCGGTTTTCATCAACACCCGGACAGGAATGCGGCAATCAGGGTTAAAACCGCCCTAAGATCAGCTGGGTGGAGCTTGCGTTCGGGTGCGGCGCTGCCACATTCACGATGATGGCGCGCCGTTCAGACGCACCGGTCCGGGCGATCCTGGGACCGACCAATACCGGCAAGACCTACTTGGCGATCGAGCGGATGTGCGGCCATTCGTCGGGCGTCATCGGCTTTCCGCTGCGCTTGCTGGCGCGCGAAGTCTACGACCGGGTGGTCAAGATCAAGGGCGAGGCGCAGGTCGCTCTGCTGACCGGCGAGGAACGCATCGTCCCGCCCAACGCGCGCTATTTCCTGTGCACCGCCGAAAGCATGCCGATTGGCAATGCGCTGGAAGAAGGCCGCGATTTCGCCTTTGCCGCCCTCGACGAAGCCCAGCTCGGGATCGACCCCGAGCGCGGACACGTTTTCACCGACCGAATGCTCCGCGCCCGCGGCCGCGAGGAAACGCTGATTCTCGGTTCCGACACCTTGCGCCCGGTCCTCCGCAAGCTTCTGCCCGATGCGGAGGTTGTCAGCCGGCCGCGATTTTCGACACTACGGTTTGCCGGGGGGGCCAAGCTGTCACGCCTCCCGCCGCGCTCGGCGCTGGTCGCCTTCTCCGCCGAGCAGGTCTACGCGCTGGCCGAAATGCTCCGGCGGTTCAAGGGCGGAGCGGCGGTGGTGATGGGTGCGCTTTCGCCGGCCACCCGCAACGCGCAGGTCGCCATGTTCCAGCGGGGCGAGGTCGACTATCTCGTCGCCACCGACGCCATCGGCATGGGCCTCAACATGGACGTCACCCACGTCGCTTTCGCCGGACTCGACAAGTTCGATGGCCGCCGCGACCGCCGCCTGAAGATCCCCGAAATGGCACAGATCGCGGGACGTGCCGGGCGCCACCAGAAAGACGGCAGCTTCGGCACCCTCGGGCTTGGCAATGACGCCGCCGCGGCCTTCACCGATGAAGAAATCGGCGCAATCGAGGAGCACCGCTTCCGCCCGCTCGACCATCTCTACTGGCGCAATCCCGATCTCGACTTCACCGACGTCAAGGCGCTGATCGCAAGCCTCGAACTCAAGAGCGACGACCCGCTGCTGCGCTCGGCGCCCGAAGCGATCGACCTTGCCGTGCTCAAGCTAACCGCCCAGGACCCTGCAATCGCCGCCAGGCGCGGTGCCCAGTCGCGGCGGCTGTGGGCCGCCTGTGGCTTGCCCGACTTCCGCAAGGTCGGTCCGATGCACCACGCCCGGATGGTCCGTCGCTTGTTCGCCTACATTGGCGAAGGCGGCCACGTGCCCCACGAATGGTTCGCCGCGGAAGTTGCTCGGCTCGACAATGTTGGGGGGGATATCGAGGCACTTGCCGATCGTCTCGCCGGTATCCGCAGCTGGGCCTATATCGCCCACCGTTCCGACTGGCTCAAGGA
>JBDSSR010000060.1:0-2856 GCA_039928675.1 Sphingomicrobium sp.
ATCCACCCCGGCTACGGCTTCCTCAGCGAAAACGCGCAGTTCGCCGAGATCGTCGAAAGCCACGATATCATCTGGGTCGGCCCCAAGCCCGAGCATATCCGGACGATGGGCGACAAGATCGAGGCCAAGCGCACCGCGGCCAAGCTCGGACTGCCGCTGGTCCCGGGGTCCGACGGTCCGATCACCGACCTCGCCGAGGCGAAGGAGCTCGCCGCGGAAATCGGCTATCCGGTGCTGATCAAGGCCGCTTCGGGCGGCGGCGGGCGCGGAATGAAGGTCGTCCCCGACGAAGACCAGATGGAAAGCCTGATCAGCCAGGCCGCGTCCGAAGCGCGCTCGGCATTCGGCGACGACACCGTTTACATGGAAAAATATCTCGCCGACCCGCGGCACATCGAATTCCAGGTGTTCGGAGACGGCGCTGGCAAGGCGATCCACCTTGGCGAACGCGACTGCTCGCTTCAACGCCGCCACCAGAAGGTTCTCGAGGAAGCCCCCTCCCCGGTCATCTCGCCCGAACAGCGCGAACATATGGGCGGGACCGTCGCCCGGGCGATGGCGCAAATGCACTATCGCGGCGCCGGAACGATCGAGTTTCTCTACGAGAACGGCGAATTCTACTTCATCGAAATGAACACCCGGCTCCAGGTCGAGCATCCGGTGACCGAGATGATCAGCGGCCTCGACCTGGTGCGCGAACAGATCCGTGTCGCCTGCGGCGAGGGGCTGTCGTGCACCCAGGATCAGATCCAGCTCCACGGCCACGCCATCGAATGTCGGATCAACGCCGAGGACCCGGTCAGCTTCGCGCCATCCCCCGGCCTGGTGAAGAATTACGTCGCGCCCGGTGGAATGCACGTCCGGGTCGATAGCGGGCTGTACACGGGCTACCGGGTCCCGCCTTATTACGACAGCATGATCGGCAAGCTGATTGTCTACGGCAAGACTCGCGAGCGGTGCATCATGCGCCTTCGCCGAGCGCTCGAGGAATTCATTGTCGAGGGGATGAAGACCACCATCCCGCTTCACCAGAAGATCGTTCGCGACGAAGAATTTCTCGCCGGCGACTATACGATCAAATGGCTGGAGCAGTGGCTCGCCCGCCAGCCGGCGGACTAGCTTCCCAGGTCGTCTTGAATCAGACGATCGAGCCGACCCGATCGCCGTCCTTGATCACTTCGCACACTGGGCAGTCGGGGCTGTTGGCCGCCTGGTCGATGGCGTCCCGGTCCGAACTGGCCAGCACAGGCTTTCGTTTCAGCACCGCCCCGCCAGGGCGAACCAGCTTGTTGATCAGGTACAGCTTCATCGCGAATCCCCACTCGGTCCGCATGTTATAGTTCGGTCGTTGCGCCTGACAAATGACTTCTTCGCAACCTGGATCACGCTTGCGGAACAGCGCTGCGCGCGTCACTAACCGGTCTATGAGACTGATTCCCAACCACAAAACGCGATCCGCGTGGACCAGGCGCGGGCTTGCCACGCTTGTCGCGCTCAGCGTCAACGCGCCTTGCGTGGCCGCTTCAAACGCCGGGATCGCCGGCCGCTGGGTCAATCCGGCGCACAGCGTCATCATCGCCATCGCACCATGCGGCGATGCGCTTTGCGGTACCGTCAAATGGGCCAGCGCAAAGGCCAAGAGCGACGCTTCCGCAAGCACCGGTTCACTGGTCGGAACCCGACTCCTGACCGGGCTGTATCAGCAGGGCGCGCAATGGCAGGGCGAGCTGTTCGTGCCCGACCGCAATCTCCACGTCGAAGGACGCATCGAGCGCGCCGGACCCGGCCAGCTCAAGGTCTCGGGCTGCGCGCTTGGCGGATTGCTCTGCGACAGCCAGCTATGGACCCGGGCCAAGGGCAAGCTGCCCGCTGCGTAAGCGTCTAGGACCTCGCGGTCCTAATGTCCGCTTTGGGTGGAAAGCTGCCGTTATGGCGAAGGCAGCGACCATGACGCTGGCGAGGTCACTTCTTCATCATCGAGCCAAACCCGCACTCGGCAGCCCGAACCGAAGTAGTAGATCAATAGATCATCCGTGGCCACGATCTCGGGAACACATTCGCCACCTTCGACACAATGGCAAAGGAGCTTCAGGGTCGAGCCCTTTGGGATTTCAAACTGCTCAGCCCATGGTTCGAGCCAAAAGCTGAGCGGTTCCGAGCGATCGTTTTGGAGTGTGTGAGTGGTGGGCATCTGACAAAGCCTAGCTCAACTGCCTAATGGCAGGAATGGGTCGAAAGCGGCCATTAGATGCAGCAATGAACGCGCTTAAATCAATGTCTCTTCGTCACAGAGAGCTGGTCAATCCGAGTGAGCAATTGCTCTGCTATTTTTCTGACATCTTGGGCATCACGAACATACGAAGCCACGATTGAGTCGTGCCCGCGTAAGTCGCCGCGTATGTCCGTTCGCCTTCGCAATTCCGCAGCGACTTCGTCAAATCGAATGTCTTCGATCGGCAGATCGCACTTTGGCGTGAGCTCTACGTAAAAATAATGGTCAGCAAACCGACGTGAGCCGCACTGAACGCGAATTGCTTCCTGCATATCCTCCGGAATAACTTGGCGGATATGCTTCCGATAATCAGTCGCCAAGGGGGCCTCAATCGCAGGAATGTCCATGATCATGAAAGTGGACAGGTTATCGCGGATTTTAGGATCAGTGATGTTACGTAACCTGTCGCTACCGATCAGCATCCCCAAGCCGGTTCCACTTAAGCCAGTCGTGTAAATCTGCCCAGCTTGATAAGCGGCAATGACAAATTGCTCGTCACTCACCGACGGATCGCCAGTCCATCCCCCGGAAGCGGTTTTGGCATATTCGCCGGTCACGCGATAATAGCCAATTGCGGTGTCGAT
>JBDSSR010000061.1:0-4237 GCA_039928675.1 Sphingomicrobium sp.
GCGGCACTTCGCGCAGTCCCAAGGATGGCGGTGGTCACCGCCCGGGGGGATGAGGAGACGATCGCAAGCCGGGTGTTCGTTTCGTATCTCGGGATCGACGAGGACCCGGTGACGGGATCGGCGCACGCGGCGCTGACCGCCTATTGGGCGCCCCGGCTCGGCTGCACCCGGTTCGCAGCGCTCCAGGCAAGCGCTCGAACCGGGCATCTCGACTGCCGCCTGGAAGGCGACCGGGTGATTCTCGGCGGGCGCTGCTTCACCGTCATCGCCGGTCAGTTCCAGCTTTAGATTTTCAATTCCAGCTTTAGCTCAAGCTCGCGAAATGCTCCTCGAGCGCGGCGATCAGCGGCAGCTGGCTTGGAAGCATCATCGAGCGCGCCCGGCCAAGCGTCATCCAGCGCGCTTCCTCGGCCTCAGGGTAGCGCTTGACGCGCCCGCTTCGCGGCGGCCATTCGGCTTCGAACTCGATCGAGCGGATCGCCGATGCATCAAGGTCGCCTTCCGCGGCGAAGGCTTCGACCACCTTTCCGCCCGACTGGCGGATCGTCCGCAGCGGGAACGGAACGACGGTCAGCCGAGTGCCGGTTTCCTCGGCAAATTCACGAAGCGCCGCCTGCTTCGTCGTCTCGCCCGCTTCGATCATGCCCTTGGGGATCATCCAGGCGCCGGCATCGCGGCCCCTCCAGAACGGGCCACCAGGCTTGATCAGAAGGACTTCGACCTCGTCGCCGATGCGCCGGAACAGCAGGATTCCGGCGCTTTTCGGCGTCGGCAAAGCTAGGGCGCCGGAGCGCGGGTGACGCCGTGCAGCACCAGCTTGAAGCGAAGTACGCTATTGGCCGGAATCGGTCCGACTTCCTTGGCTCCATAGCCAAGCTCGGGCGGGATCCACACGATCCACTCGTCGCCCGGCCGCATCAGCTCGAGCGCTTCGGAAAATCCGGGCACGAACTTGTTGACCTGGCCAACCAGCGGATGACCCTCGGTATAGCTGCTGTCGAAGGTTTCGCCGGTCAGAAGCTTGCCTTCATAATCGAAGCTGACGGTGTCTTCGGCGGCGGGAGGAGCAACGCTTGGCGGGCCCGACCGAACGATGAAATACTCAAGTCCGCTGGGGGTTGTGACGACGCCGCTGGCAGCGCCGTTGCGGACGAGAAAGTCGGGACCGGCGGCGGTTTGAGGCGGCACGTTGACGACCGGCATCGGTGCCGCTGCAGGAACTGCCACCGGGGCCGGGACAGGGGCGCAACCGGCAAGTGCCAGGGCAGCGAGAGAAAGCAGCTTGGACAATCGGTTCATTGGCCCGGTTTAGCGGCTTTGGGCGGCTTGACCAGCCTCAGGCCGCCTCGAGCACTGCCGCTTGAGTCACTGCGATGGTGCCGCCGCCAAGAACTCGGCTGCCGTCATAGGCGACCGCGGCCTGGCCCGGCGAAACGCCAAATTCGGGCCCGCTGAACACCACCTCATCGCCGTCCCGGACCGCCGCAACCGGCGGCGCCAGCGAGCGCACCTTGATGCTGACCTCCCGCTGATTCTCGCCCAGCCAGTTCCAATTTTCGACCCGCATCGCCTGGACCGCCAAAGCACGGCGCGGACCGACCACGATTCGTCGCTCGGCCGGCTCGATCCGTACGACATACAGCGGCTCGTCCTGGCCGCCGACGTCGATCCCGCGGCGCTGACCGACGGTGAAATGGACGATCCCGCGATGGCGGCCGATGACCTGCCCGCGCATGTCGACGATCTCGCCTTGGGCCTCGGTCTCTGGTCGAAGCCGCTTGACCAGCCCGGCATAGTCGCCGTCGGGAACGAAGCAGATGTCCTGACTGTCGGGCTTGGCTGCAACCTCCAGCCCGGTTTCGACCGCGATCCGCCGCACTTCGTCCTTGGCGAGGCCGCCGACCGGGAACCGCAAAAAGTCGAGCTGGTCGCGGGTTGTCCCGTAAAGGAAATAGCTCTGGTCGCGGCGCTGGTCGGCGCCCTTGTGAAGCTCAATGCGGTCGGTCCCGCGGGCCCGGTTGACCAGCCGCTGGACATAATGGCCGGTTGCAAGGCAGTCGGCGCCAAGCTCGCGCGCAAAGGCGATCAGGTCGACGAACTTGACGCCCTGGTTGCACGCAGCGCACGGCACCGGGGTCCGCCCGGCGGCATATTCATCGACGAAGCGATCGATCACGCCGTCGCGAAACCGGCTTTCGTAATCGAGCACATAATGGGCGATTCCGAGGCGGTCGGCGACGGTCTTGGCGTCGTAGATGTCCTGACCCGCGCAGCATGCTCCCGAGCGTCGCACCGCCTGGCCGTGATCGTAGAGCTGGAGCGTGACCCCAATGACCTCGGCCCCGGTTCGAGCGGCGAGTGCAGCGGTGACCGAGCTGTCGACGCCGCCCGACATGGCAACGACGATTCGGGCGTCGCCGGAAGGGCGGCCAAGCTGAAAATCGGGCGGTGTCATGAGGCTATCCCGCCGCTCTTTACCCGAATTTCACTCATCATCGCTAGACCGCGACCAATCGACCAGTGACGGAGATGAAAAGCGTGGCGCGTTTCGAGAAGAATTTCGGTGGGGACGGTCAGGCACCGCTTTCGCTGAATGAGCTTCTCGCGCTGCTCGACGAGGGTGCGGCCGGGACCCGGTCGCGGCAGGATGCAATCGCTTGTTATCTGGCTGGCGGTGACGGGTGGCGCGAGGCTGTCGATAATCTCGACGGGGCCTTTGCCGCCAGGCCGACAGGGTTAAGCGAGCGTAAGGATGATTGACCGGCGCGTTAACCAGCAGACTTCAGAATTCCTTCAACGACGCGGACTAAAAGCGGTGACAGCGACAATGATTAAGCCAGTGACCATTACCAGGCAGGTGTGACGCAGATGCTCGAGAATCAGAAATTTCGGCCAGCCCAGGTCATCGGGCCGCTCGGCGAGCCGCTTACGCTCAACTCGCTTCCGGCGGTGGGGACCACGCGCTGGGTCGTTCGCCGCAAGGCCGAAGTTGTAGCCGCGGTGTCCGGCGGGCTTCTGACCGTCGATGAGGCGTGCAAGCGCTATACCCTCAGCCTCGAGGAGTTCACCAGCTGGCAGCGCGCGGTCGACCGCAGCGGAATGCCCGGGCTTCGGGTGACTCGAATCAAGCATTATCGCGACCAATACGAGCGCCAGCAGCGCTACTGATTTTCGCTCGCAGCGATCGTTACCCGCCTATTCCGATCCAGTTTTTGGGCGGCGGATTAACCGAAATTGTGGACAGACCCTTCCGAATCCGGAACAACTGGGGCGCATCGCGCGTCTGTGGTGCCGGAGCGGCCGCTGCTTGTTTCGAGGCGGGCGCGATACAGGAGGGAAAAATCCATGGGTATCATCATTTGGTTGATCGTCGGCGGTGTTTGCGGCTGGCTTGCAAGCCTGATCATGCGGACCGACGGTCAGCAGGGTATCATTCTTAACGTCGTCGTCGGAATTATCGGCGCGGTCATTGCCGGGCTTCTGTTCGGCGTGAATATGAATGCTGGCATTACGATTGAAAGCTTCCTCTACGCCCTCATCGGCGCAGTGATCCTGCTTGCCATCGTCAATCTCGTTCGCCGCGGAACCGTTCGCTAGAACTGTTTTACCGGTACGGATCAAGGAAGGGCCGCGCGGCATTTGCTGCGCGGCCCTTTTCTTTTGTCTTCGAAAGCCCGGTCAGCCAAGCCTCACTGAAGCACCTCACTGAAGCACCTCACTGAAGCGCCTCACTGAAGCTCGAACGTCATTGCAAGCGTGACTTCGAGCTTCTGTTCGCCCGGGTCGATCCTGCTGCTTGCCGAGTCGGCCTTCTCCATCATCATCGCCCTTGGCGGCGGAGGGGAAAAATTCGACCCGCCTTCGGCGATTGAAACCACGCGAACGACTCGCATGCCCATCGCCCGCGCATAAAGCTCGGCCCGGGCCCGTCCGGCGGCAACCGCTCGTGCCCGCGCCTGGTCGAGCGCCCCCTCGGGATGGTCGATCGTCAGATTGGGCCCGTTGATCTGGTTGGCGCCCTGGGCAACCAGCGCGTCGAGGATTCGTCCGGAATTGGCGATGTCGCGAAAGCGCACGGTCAGCTGGTTCGAAGCCGAATAGCCGGTCAGCCGCTGGACGTTGTTGTCATAGCTATATTCGGGGTTGAGGCTGATGTTGCTGGTCTGGATGTCGCGGTCCGCGATTCCGGCCGCCTTGAGCGCTGCTCGAACCCGCTCCATCCGCTGCGCCGTCTGTG
>JBDSSR010000062.1:0-6180 GCA_039928675.1 Sphingomicrobium sp.
GCAGCCAGCCGGTTCGCGACAATGCGATCTATGTCATGGGCGACGCGCTGTCGAAAATCCGCGAACTGGAATTTCCGGTCGAGCTCAACGACACGACGCGCGCGTTCTTCAACGGCGTTGGCAAGGCCCGCCACGACGCAACCGGCGATGCAATGATCGCAATCGCCGCAGACCCGGCCGACAAGCGTTCGGAAGCGCTTATGAACCAGGACAAGATGCTTCATTCGATGCTTCGCACGACCTGCGTTGCGACCTTGATCGAGGGCGGGCATGCGCTCAATGCACTTCCCCAGAAGGTCACGGCCAACGTCAATTGCCGGATGTTCCCGGGTCACACCGAGGAGGAAACCCGGCAGGCGCTGGTCGCTGCAATTGGCAATCCGGCGGTCGGCGTCGCGATCAACCCGCCAGAAAAGCCGGTTGCCAAGGTTCCGCCTCTCGACCCGGCCATCGTTGGCCCGATGATCGCGATTTCGGAAAAATATTTCCCCGGTGTTCCAGTGGTTCCGAATATGTCCACCGGCGCAACCGACGGCCTCTATCTGTCAGCGGTTGGAATCCCGACCTACGGGGTTCCCGGACTATGGACCGATCCCGACTTCAACGGGATGCATGGCCTCAACGAGCGAATGGAAGTGCTCGGCCTTTACACCGGGCGCGACTATCTGACCGAGCTGGTGAAAGCCTACACCCGCTAATCAGGCGGGTTGGGTAATGAGGCGGGTTGGGCTTGGCCGGGCTCGACGTGAAAGCGGCTGGCGCTACCGATTCCCGCGAACAGTGCAGCCTCGGTCGCCGTCATCCACACCTGGCCGCGCCCGTCGAGGCGAGCGAACAGCGCCGCGCGCCGTCGCGGATCGAGGTGGGCGGCGACTTCGTCGAGAAGCAGGATCGGCGCTTCGCCGCGGCGATCCGCGACGAGTTCGGCATGGGCCAGGACAAGCCCCAGCAGCAGCGCCTTTTGTTCGCCCGTCGAGGAATTGGCAGCCGGCATCGCCTTGGCACAGTGAGTGACGGCGAGGTCCTGGCGGTGGGGACCTTCGACCGCCCGGCCGGCCGATGAATCGCGACTGCGGTTCGAAGACAAAGTGGCGGCGAGGTCGCCGGCAACCCAGCCGTCGAGGTTGATCGCGGCCCGGGGAAATTCATCATCGGGAGAACCGGCCAGCTGTTGTCCGAGTGCTCGCACCGCACGCTCCCGAGCAGCGGCGATCGCAGTGCCATGCTCGGCCATCGCAACTTCCAGCGATCCCAGCCACGAATCATCGCGCGGTTCGTCGGAAAGTAGCTTGTTGCGGGCGCGCATCGCCGCGTCGTAGCGCGTCGAATGGTGCGCGTGTTCGGGCTCAAGAGCGAGGACCAGCCGATCGAGAAAGCGGCGCCGGTCGCTTGCGCTGCCGCTGAACAGGCGGTCCATCGCCGGGGTCAGCCACAACACCGCGGCGCGCTCCGACAGAGAATTGACCGCGGCGGGCGCGCCGTTGATCCGCACCTGGCGCCGCTCGGGCGCGCTCGGCACGGTGCCGGTGCCGATGTCGATGTCATTGAGCCGGGCCGCCGCGCCCCACGCCCCGGTTCCGCCCTGCCGAGCGATGTCCGCAAGGAACGCTCCGCGCAGGCCGCGGCCCGGGGCAAGCAATGAGACTGCTTCAAGCAGGTTGGTCTTGCCCGCGCCATTGTCGCCGGTGAGCAGGATGAACCCGGGCCCGGGCTCGAGGGTGGCCGAGGCGTAGGAGCGAAAGTCGGTTAGGGTTAGTCGGCTGACGGGCACGCCGTCCGCTTAGCCGCAACGCTGCTACGCTGCTACTCGCGATAGGGGTGCGCCGGGACCACGCAGCTTTTGACCGGATTGGGCGTCGGATCGTGACTGACTGCGGTCCAGCAGTCGTCGAACACCGAGCAATAACACAGGGTGGTCGCGATGCGGCGGGATTGAAGCGCGCTTGCACCGGATATTTCGATGTACGGAACCGTGTCCCCGGGCCTGACCATTCGCCCTTCGAGGGAGGAAGCGGCGAAGTCAGCACGGGCCGAAGCGCCGCAGCAGGCCTGGGCAAGCTCATCGATGGTTCCGACCGGCTTGCCGTCGACGCTGACCTCGGCAGTTACGATCCTGGCCGGTCCGACGCCTTCGTTGACCGCGTTGAGAGCAGCGCCGCCGCCGGTTCGGGCACTTGCCGACAGTTGCACATAAGGGAGCGATTCGGCCTCAACCAGGAGCTCGTTCTGATGGACGAGCTCGCGCATGATCTCGCTGTGGTGCCAGGCGATGAAGATCGAGATGAACGATATGAACAAGGCCAGCAGGCCGAGCGAAAGGTCGAACCATTTGACGCCCGAGCTGTGGTGCTTGACGTGCGGCTTCTCGACTTCGACTTCCATCGCCCAGCCCTCCCCTCAGGCCTTCGTCAGACCCGCATCGGCATCAGCACGTACAGCGCGTTCGACTTGTCGTTTTCGCGCAGCAGCGTCGGCGCGGCAGCGTCGGCGAGGTGAACCTCAACGACATCGCCGTCGATTTCTCCGAGGATGTCGAGAAGGTAGCGGGAGTTGAATCCGATCTCGATTCCGTCCGAGCCATAGTCGGCGGCGAGCTCCTCGGTGGCAACGCCGTTTTCGGGCGAAGTGACCGAAAGCGTCACCTTGTCGCGCTCAAGCGTGATCTTGACCGCGCGGGTCTTTTCGCTGGCGATGGTCGAGACCCGGTCGACCCCCGCCGAAAAGCTTTTCGGATCGAGCTTGAGCAATTTGTCGTTACCCGTCGGAATGACCCGATTGTAATCGGGAAAGGTGCCGTCGATCAGCTTGCTGGTCAGGATCGCGCTGCCAAGCCCGAAGCGAATCTTGGTCGGCGACAGCGAAATTTCGACTGTCCCCTCCAGCTCCTCAAGCAAGCGGTAGAGTTCCGAGACGCACTTTTTGGGAACGATGACGTCGGGCATTCCTTCGGCGCCGTCGGGCCGCGGGACCGTCACTCGGGCAAGCCGGTGCCCGTCGGTCGCGGCGGCACGCATCTGGTCGTCGATGACGTGGAAGAAGATGCCCATCAGATAATAGCGCGTCTCTTCGCTCGAGATTGCGAATCGCGTCTTTTCGATGATCTGGCGGAGAGTCGCCGCCGGAAGCTCGAAACGGGTCGGGAGCTCGCCTTCGGCAATCACCGGAAAGTCGTCGCGCGGAAGCGTCGACAGGTTGAACCTGGCGCGGCCGGCAATGACCTGCATCTTGCCTTCGGCGGCGGTGATTTCGACCTGGCTTCCGTCGGGAAGCTTGCGGACAATGTCGAACAGGGTGTGCGCCGAGACCGTCGTCGCGCCGGCCTGGCTGACGTTGGCGGGCACGCTTTCATCGACCTGGAGATCGAGATCCGTCGCCATCAGCCGAAGCGAGCCGTCCTCTCCGGCCTCGAGCAGGACGTTGGACAGGATCGGGATCGTGTTCCTGCGCTCGACGACCGACTGGACGTGGCCGAGGCACTTTAGCAGGGTCGCCCGTTCAATCGTCGCTTTCATCGCACTTAAGCCCCATCATCCGCACGCGTGTCAGGCTCGTTATAGCGAGCCGTTGCGCGCGCGGAAGTGGGTGATTGCCGACATCGCCAGGCGATTATCAGCCGACCGGCTTGCCCACCGCGGGAGCGCCCGCCGGGGCCCGGGCGGATGGCATGAGAACGGCATCGAGGTGATGGACAACGCCGTTGGAGAACAGGTCGTCGGCCTTGGTGATATTGGCCTTGTGGCCGGCGGAGTCGGTCAGGACGATCTTGCCGCCGTCCTTCGTCGCGGTCAGCGTTCCGCCGCCCATCGTCGCCAGCACGTCCTTGCCCTTGCCCTTGTCGATCGCGCGATCGAGGTCGGCGGCAAGTATAGTGCCCGGAAGGATGAGGTTGGTGATCGCACCGGTCAGCTGGGCGCGGTTGGACGGATCTGCGGCAAAAGACGAACCGGCGCCGTCGATCGCCGAATCGTCGGGGACCAGGACGGTGTAAGGGCCGGGACCGTTAAGGGTCTGGTCGAGGCCGGCGGCCCTGGCGGCGGCAAGGAACTTGCTGCCGGCCGGAAATCCCGTGGCAATCGTCTTGTCGCCGGCAATTTTGGCGGCGGCCGGGGTCTGGGCACTGGAATCGCTGCCATCGGCCGGTTTGTTGCATGCCGTCAGGCCGAGAAGCGATGCGACGGTCGCAAGCGCGAGCGCGTGTTTGATCATGCCGTGTCCTCCTTGAATTATGTCGATACCGAAATGGCCCGGCATGGAATGAGTTCCATGGCCGGGCCATCGGTGACGTGTTTTGCGCTGTCGTTAAGTCAGGATCGACGCGACAACCGCGGACACCAGCTGCGTGGTCGGATCGACCTGATAAATGTTCCCGTTATTGTAACGGTACCAGGCATCGGGCGTATCCGCATAGGTGCTTCGGTAGGCGTAGGGCACGTTATACGCGTCATAGCCCATCGGCAGCTGCTGACCGACGCTCATTCCCGGCGCCAGAAGCGAGGCCACCGAAGTAATCAGGTTCGACGACTGGTCGTACTGATAGATCGCTCCGGGGGCGTACCAATAGCCCGCGTCGGCCGAGGCCGGGTAGAGCGAACGGTACTGATACGGCACATTGTAATTGTCGTATGACGATGGGAGCATCTGACCCACCCCATAGCCCGAGGCGTAGAGCGGGACGACATCCTGAACCATGCCAGTGACGCAATCGACCTGGTAGACAGTGCCGTTCATGTACCGGTTGCAAAGGTTATCGTAGCCCGAGCCATAACCCGAGCCGTAGCTGGTCGGGTAGAAGCTGTTGAGCCCGTAATAGTTGGGCACATTGCTGCTCATGTACGATTGCGGCAGATACTGGCCGGGCATGTAACCGCCAGCCAACAGCGGGATCAGAGCCGAGATCAGGCTCGAGCTGCGATCGACCTGATAGGCATAGCCGTTGCCGTACTGGTAGTAATAGTTCGGCGTATCCGGATAGAGATACTGCGCCGAAAGCGGCAGTGGGTTGAGCCCGGCAATGGTCCGTGCCTGGCTATACGGCGTGCCCAGTAGCGCAACGGCGGTCGCCGGAGCCAGAATGCTGGTGCCGTAACGGCTATTGAACCCGGTGACCCGCGCATTGCGCAGAATCTGGGCGTTATCAGCGGTGATAAACCGGTTGCCATTGAGCTTGGCGGCCTGGCCCGGGGGCATGCAGCCCTTGCTTGCCAGGCCCGGAGGACATCCACCGACGCCATAGCCAATACCGCCGGCATTGTTGGCGGCATTCAAGCGGCCCGCGTTCCGGTTTGCCCGAACTTGCTGCATGCGATCAACGCGCATGGCCTGCGCCTGCTGGCGGGAGTCGCGCTGATTCTGGTGCGCCTGGACGCGCTCGGCGCGCTGGGCATGATCCGGCCGAACCCGCTCAGTTCGCATCGGACGGGCGTGGTCCGCACGCTGCGACTGCATCGCCATGCGCTCGGTGTGCATCGGACGGACACGTTCGGCGCGCTGAGCGCGCACGCGCTCAATACGCGCAGCACGCTGCGGCGCAGCCTGCGCCCGCTGGATATGCTGCGGTCGAGCCTGCTGAACCCGCTGGGCGCGTTCGGGCTTGCCACCGCCGCCATGCCCGCCGGGGCCGGCGGTTGCCGGGGCTGCGATCGCCATCATGGCAACGCCCGCGGCTAGATATAGCCTGGTCATTGATATTCTCCTTCGTGCGGTAGAACGGACAGGCGCACAGTGCGTTCCCGCCCCTTATCGGATCGAAGGAGCACTTTAGCGCAGTTGGCTGAACCTCAAATTGCCAATCTATTCAGACTCTTGGCCAATCTGTTGAGGCTCGGGGACCGAATCGCGAGCGAGGCGCAAAGTGGCCAACCCCATCAACAGAGCGGCGGGCAGATAAAGCCCGACCGTGACCATTGCCGAATATCGCAATGCCTCGTCGCCGAACCGCGCGGTCAAAAGGTCGGAAATCGTTCCAATCACCAATGTGCCAAGACCGAGCCCGATAAGGTTGGTGATGAACAGGAACATCGCCGAGGCAGTCGACCGCATGTGCGCCGGAACAAGCCCGTTGACCGCGGCGACCACCGGACCGAGCCAGGCGACGCTGAGCGCTCCGGGAATGAGGAACAACAGCGCTGCAGTCGTGATCGAATGGCTGGAGAATGCGAGCAGAAAGGCGGGGAGGCAAAG
>JBDSSR010000063.1:0-11793 GCA_039928675.1 Sphingomicrobium sp.
CTTGCGATTGGCTGGGACGCCGAGGTCGCCGGGATGGGGTCGCTTGGCCTGCTTGCCGCCGGAGCCCACTCGCAAGAGCCGGTTGCAGCCGCAATTATCGGTGGGCATGGCGAACTATTCGTCCAGCAATTCGATGGCATGACGGCACAGCCGACATCGGCGCTCGCCAATCTCTTACCGGCGGCAGCGGCGGCATTGATCGATGCTCGGCTGGTCGTCGGATCGGGCGCAAAGCTCCTGGTCGAAGCGCGCGGCTGGGGCGATGCGCGAGAAGGCTGGCCCCAGGCTGCCGATGCACTGCGACTTCCAGCGGCGCTCCGAAGCCTTGCGCCGAAGCCGGTTTACGCCCGGGCGCCAGATGCCCGCGCAAGCGTGGCGGCGTAATGGCAACCCCGGCGCTCGACGGGTTGGCACGTATCGAACCGGGGTCTTCGGCCGATCTCGATTCGGTCATGGCGGTCATGGATCACGCCTTTGGCGATGGCTTCGGGGAAGCCTGGACGCGCTCGCAGCTGAGCGGAATCCTGCCGATGAGCGGAGTCGCCTTGACCCTTGCCCGCGACTGCCAAAGCGGCCTCGCCGTTGGATTTTCGCTGTGTCGAACGGTCGCCGACGAGGCCGAGCTTCTGCTGATTGCGGTACTGCCCGAACATCATCGCCGAGGGATCGGCCAAAAACTGCTCGACAGCTTCGTCGGGACGGCGCGAAGGTCGGGCCTGGCCCGAGTCCACCTCGAGGTGCGAGACGGCAACCCGGCGGTCTCGCTGTATCGGGCGGCGGGATTTTCTCCCGTCGGGCGGCGGCGCAACTATTACCGGGGCACCGACGGCCAGCGCTACGACGCGATCACGCTTGCAAGTCAACTTTAGCAAGTGACGCCAGACGTTTTGCGACCATCGGCGGTTGCACGACTGCGCCGGTCGGCCTAGCGGCACATCGTTCAGTGCCGATCACTGTACAAACCTCCGTTCTGTTCAGGAATTCGCCATGGCCGATGATGAAAATCCCAATGAAAATCTGCTTACGCTGACCGCCGACATTGTTGCCGCGCATGTCAGCAACAACAGCGTTGCCGTCAATGACTTGCCCAACCTCATCCAGAATGTTCACGCCGCCTTGTCGACGATTTCCGGAATGACTGCGGCGCCAGAACCAAGGCCCGAACCCAAGGTTTCTATTCGGGCGTCGATCAAACCGGACTATATCGTCTGCCTTGAAGACGGAAAGAAGCTCAAGATGCTCAAGCGGCATCTGATGACTCATTATAATCTGACGCCGGACCAATATCGGCAGAAATGGGGACTTTCGTCCGACTATCCGATGGTTGCCCCCAATTACGCCGAGCAGCGGCGGGCGCTTGCCAAGTCGATCGGGCTTGGCACCAAGCGGCGGCGCACGCGTGGCGGCAAATAGCCTTTTGAGCTGCGCTGGACGATCTCGACCTGCGCACCTAACTTAGCGCCATGACGCGCAAGATCGACATTGAGGCGCTGTGCGCAGCCAAGGGCCTTCGAATCACCGAGCAGCGCAGGACGATCGCGCGCGTGCTCGGTGACAGCGAGGACCATCCGGACGTCGAGACGCTGCATTCACGGGCAACGGCGATCGACCCCAACATCTCGATCGCGACCGTCTATCGCACCGTTCGCCTGTTCGAAGATGCCGGAATCCTCGAACGCCATGAATTCGGCGACGGGCGCTCGCGCTTCGAAGCAGCGTCGGAAGCCCATCACGACCATCTCATCGATGTCGAAACCGGGACGGTCGTCGAGTTCGTCGATGATGAGCTTGAAGCACTGCAAAAGCGCATCGCCGAAAAGCTCGGCTTCCGCCTCGTCGACCACAGAATGGAATTGTACGGCGTCGCCCTCAACCGCGAGAGCTAGCTCCGCCGACGAGCGGCCCAACCTTCGCGCCGTGCTTCGAATTGCCGGCTGCCTTGGATGGTTTGCGCTGATCGCCCCCATTCATCTGGTAACCAGGCTGGTGCTTGGCCGGTCGGGCTGGCCGCCGCGCTTCCTTGCCGGCGTCGCGCGGATCTGCGGCGCCCGGGTCCATGTCACCGGCCCGTCGGCGGAGGCCGGAACGCTGCTGATCGCCAACCATACCAGTTGGCTCGACATCCTGTTGCTTGCCGGCTGGGCGCGCAGCGCCTTCGTTTCGAAGGACGATCTGGGTCATGGCCTGATCCATTGGCTGGCCGACCAGAACGCGACGATCTACGTCAAGCGGAGCGACCGCAAGGGCTCGCTCGACCAGGCCACCACGATCGCCCGGGCGCTCGGCCGGGACCAGCCAGTGACGATCTTCCCCGAAGGCACCACCGGGCCGGGAACCGAGCTGCTTGTGTTTCGGTCGACCCTGCTCGAAGCCGCACGGCTGGGCGGTCCGGGATCGCGGGTCCGGCCGGTCGCCATCGACTATGGCAAGGCGCGAGCCGAAGTCGGCTGGTCCAACGGGGAATCGGGCAAGGCCAATGTCATGCGAATCCTGCGCCGCCCGGGCCGGCTTCGGGTCACCCTTCACATGCTTGGCCCGCTCGACCCGCAGCTTGGCCGCAAGCAACTGACTGAGGACGCCCGAGCGGCGATTGCACTGACGCTCGGCTTCAAGTCCTCGGCGCACTCGCCTATAGGCGAGCGAGAATGACCCCCAAGACCTTCAGAATCAAAAACTTCGGCTGCCAGATGAACGTCTATGACGGCGAGCGGATGGCCGAGTTGCTCGGTCAGCATGGCCTCGCTTCCGCCACTGAAGGCGAGGACGCCGACCTGGTCGTCCTCAACACCTGCCACATCCGCGAAAAGGCCGCGCAAAAGGCCTATTCGGACGTTGGCCGCCTTCGCCGCGAGGATGGATCGAAGCCGCTGATCGCGCTCGCCGGCTGCGTCGCCCAGGCCGAGGGTGCCGAGGCGCGCCGCCGGGCACCGATGATCGACATGGTGGTCGGGCCCCAGGCTTATCACCGGCTTCCGCAAATGATTGCAGAGGCCGTTCGAGGGGGACGGCCGGTCGATACCGACATGCCGGCAATTTCGAAATTCGACGCCTTGCCGCCACGTCGCCGCTCGGCGCCTTCGGCGTTCCTGACGGTACAGGAAGGGTGCGACAAATTCTGCACCTATTGCGTCGTTCCCTACACCCGCGGAGCCGAGATTTCGCGGCCGTGGGCCGATATCCTCACCGAAGCCCGCGCGCTGGCCCAGGCCGGGGCGCGCGAAATCGTCCTGCTGGGCCAGAACGTCAACGCCTGGTCAGCCGCGGACGGGCGCAGCTTCGCGGACCTCATTCGAGCGCTTGCCCAACTGGATGGCATCGAGCGCATTCGCTATACCACCAGCCACCCGGCCGACATGACCGATGCGCTGATCGCGGCCCACGGCGAAGTCGCCGAACTGATGCCCTACCTTCACCTGCCGGTGCAGTCCGGAAGCAACCGCATACTCAAGGCGATGAACCGCAGTCACAGCGTTGAAACCTATTTGCGGATATTGGACCAGGCTCGGGCGGCCCGGCCCGACATTGCCTTGTCGGGCGATTTCATCGTCGGGTTCCCAGGCGAGACCGAAAAGGATTTCCAGGCAACCCTCGCTCTTGTCGACGCCGTCGGATACGCAAGCGCCTATACGTTCAAATTCAGCCCCCGCCCGGGAACTCCGGCGGCGACGATGGAGGACCAGATTCCGCGCGATGTGATGGAAGACCGGCTGGCGCGGCTTAACGCGCGGATCAACGTGCACCAGCTTGCGTTCAACGAGGCAACAACCGGGATAGACACGCAATTGCTGATCGAACGCAAGGGCCGCAAGGCGGGACAGATGATCGGCCGGTCGCCTTGGCTTCAATCGGTTCATGTCGAAACCGGCGCCGAGCCCGGCGCAATCATCGACGTGACTTTGCTTTCGGCCGGACCGCGCAGCATGACCGGCGCAGTCCGCCGCAAGGCCGCCGCCTGATGGCCAAGCGCGAACTTCAAGCCTTCGCCGCCAACGAGCAGGGCCGCGCCCGGCTCGAGCTGGAATTCGAGCAGCCCTATCTGCTTGGGCCGCTATTCGGCGATTACGACCGCCATTTGATCACCATCGAGCAGCGGCTTGGAGTGCATATCTCGGCCCGCGGCAACCGGGTCCAGATTGAAGGCGAGGCCGACGCCGCAAGCCGCGCCCGCGATGTTCTGACCGGACTCTACAATCGCCTCGACAGTGGCCAGGACGTCGATGCCGAAGCCGTCCAGGCAGTGCTCGGAATGGCGGCACAGCCGGTCCTCGACGGGATCATCAAGGAGGAAGTGACCTCCGCTCCCAAGGTGATGATCCGCACTCGCAAGAAAACCATCGTTCCGCGTTCGGCGATGCAGACCAGCTACATGGAAGCGCTTGCCCGGGACGAGATGATCTTCGCGCTTGGCCCGGCGGGGACAGGCAAAACCTATCTTGCGGTCGCGCAAGCCGTCTCGCAGCTGATCAGCGGCAGCGTTGAGCGGCTGATCCTGTCGCGCCCGGCGGTCGAAGCGGGCGAGCGGCTGGGGTTCCTGCCCGGCGACATGAAGGAGAAGGTCGACCCCTATCTGCGGCCGCTGTACGACGCGCTTTACGACATGCTTCCGACCGAGCAGGTCGAGCGCCGGATCGCCAGCGGCGAGATCGAAATCGCGCCCATCGCGTTCATGCGCGGCCGGACGCTCAACGATGCCTTCATCATCCTCGACGAGGCCCAGAACACCACTCCGCAGCAGATGAAGATGTTCCTGACCCGGTTCGGAATGCGCAGCCGGATGGTGATTTGCGGCGATCCCAAACAAGTCGACCTGCCCGACGCTTCGAAGTCCGGGCTGGCCGATGCGGTCGCCAAGCTCGATACGGTCAAGGGCATTGCGGTGGTCGCCTTCACGTCCGCGGACGTGGTCCGTCATCCGCTCGTCGGACGCATCGTCGAGGCCTATGAGGGGCCCGGGCAATGATGCTTGAAATCGCCGTTGATGCCGATGTCGAATGGGACAGTAGCAGCGGCCGCGGCGTGGCCTGGGCCGACGTGGTTCGCGGGGCCGCGGAAGCCGCCATTGCCGAAAGCGCTTTTCCCCGGCTGGCGACCGCCGGCCGCTCCGTCGAGCTGTCGGTGCGGCTTGCTGGAGACGAGGATGTCCGCGCGCTGAATGCCGAGTGGCGAGGCAAGGACAAGGCCACCAACGTCCTTTCCTTTCCGCTTGCGGAGGTCCGCGAACTGACGGCAAACGTTGCTGGTCCAGAATTATTGCTTGGTGATATTATTCTCGCTCGCGGAGTGTGCGTTGCCGAGGCCGCCGACAAGGGCGTCGCGGTCGAGGACCATGCCGCGCACCTGCTGGTCCATGGCACGCTTCACCTGCTTGGCTATGACCATCATGACGACGTGTCGGCGGCGGACATGGAAGCGCGCGAAATCCGAGCGTTGTTGCGGCTCGGCATCGCCAGTCCGTACGAAGGGCTTGCCTGATGACCAGCACCCCCGAAAGCGGGTCGCGGCTGTGGCGCGGAATCCAGCACCTGATCTGGGGCGATGAAGCGGGCCCGACGCTTCGCAACCAGATCGAGGAAGCAATTGAGGATTCCGAGGATTCGCGTCCGGTGGCTGGCGACTTGAGCCCGGCGGAGCGGCAAATGCTGAAGAACCTGCTTCAGTTCGGCGATCAGACCGCGGGCGACATTTGCGTCACGCGCGGCGACATCATCGCGGTTCCCGCGAGCATCAGCTTCGACCAGCTGGTCCAGTCCTTCGCGGAAGCCGGCCACAGCCGCTTGCCGGTGTTCGGCCAAAGCCTCGATAAGGTCGTTGGAATGATCCATATCAAGGACGTGTTCGTCGCCGATTTCGATCCGGCCAAGGACCGCTCGATCGAAGCACTGATGCGTGCGCCCCTGTTCGTCCCCGAATCGATGGGGGTCATCGAGCTTCTTGCGCGCATGCGCGCCGAGCGCACCCACCTTGCGATCGTCGTTGACGAGTTCGGCGGAACCGAGGGGTTGGTGACCATCGAGGACGTCGTCGAGGAAATTGTCGGCGACATCGAAGACGAGCATGACGAGGCCGAGGCGGGGATGCTCACTCTGCTCGATGAGGGGTTGTGGGAAGCTGATGCCCGGATCGAGCTCGAAGAGCTTCAGAGCGTTGTTGATCCGCGGCTGACGGCCGAAGATGACGATGTCGATACGCTGGGGGGGCTGGTGTTCCTGATGGCCGGGCGAATCCCCGAAAATGGCGAATTTGTCGCCCACCCGTCGGGTTGGCGGCTGGAGGCAGTCGATTCCGATCCGCGGCGAATCATTCGAGTCCGGCTCCACGCGCCCGACCGCGAGATGCCCGGCGCGGTTTAACTACCGACGAAGAGGTTCTCCGGGTTCGCCATCGCCTTGAATTCCAGCGCGTTGCCCGCCGGATCGTAAAGGAACATCGTCGCTTGTTCGCCCGGCCGGCCGGCGAAGCGGACGGTCGGCGCAATAACGAATTCGACCCCGGCCGACTGGAGCCGCCCGGCAAGGGCCTTCCATTCCGTCATTCCAAGAACGACGCCGAAGTGGGGCACCGGCACATCATCGCCATCGACCGGATTGGAAGCGCACGGTCGGACTGCGCCGGGAACATGATGCGCGACGAGCTGATGGCCATAAAGGTCGAAATCGACCCAACGATTGGCGCTTCGTCCTTCGCTGCAACCAAGCAGGCCGCCGTAGAAGGCCCGCGCATTGGCCAGATTGTCGACCGCAATCGCAAGGTGAAACGGGGGCACGGTCATCGGCGCCATTCCTGGCGCGGGACAGATGATGTTGTCGAGGCTTTCGTTAAGCCGCCGTAACCGCTAGCCATCGCAGGCGATGCTGTATCTTCTCTATGCGCTGATCGCGGGCGCGCTTTCCGCGCTGGCTTTCGAACCCGTCGGCTGGTGGCCGCTGCTGCCCGTCGCCTTTGCCGCAATGTGCGAACTCATCTGGCGATCGAAAGGCATTTGGCGAGCGCTATTGCTCGGCTGGGCCTTCGGATTTGGCCAGTTCGTGATCAGCCTCAACTGGATCGCGACGGCGTTCACCTTTCAGGCGGCAATGCCGCCGTGGCTGGGATGGGTCGCGGTCGCTGTGCTGTCGATGTACCTGGCAATCTATCCCGCCCTTGCAACCGGCCTGGCCTGGCGGTTCGGTCGAAGCGACCGCGTATCGCTGGTTGTGATCCTGGGCGGCGCGTGGACGATATCGGAATGGCTTCGGGGAACGATGTTCACCGGCTTTCCATGGAATCCGGCCGCCTCGGTGCTCGTTTCGACACCGCTGATCGCGATCAGCCCGCTCCTGGGCACCTACGCTCTGTCCGGGCTCGTGGTACTGCTGGGTGGAGTGGTGTGGCTCGAATATTACCGCAAATGGCTGCCGCTGGTGGTCATCGTCGTAGTGACCGGGTTCATGTGGCTGCTCCCCTCGTCGGCGGTTCCCGACGACCCGCTGACGATCCGCAACCTGCGCATCGTCCAGCCCAACATTGGCCAGCAGGACAAATGGACTCCCGGGTTCGACGAGGTCGCCGCGCAGCGCCTCGCCCATTTGTCAGGGCCGTCGCCCGGCGACGCTCGACTGCTGCTTTGGCCCGAAGCGGCGCTGACCGACCCGGCCGAGGATTCGCGGAGCGGACCGCCAAGCGCAGGCGCGCAGTTCCAGCGGGTTCGCGCCACAAGCCTGCTCAAGGGCAATGATCGCCTGATGACCGGCGGCCTTTCAGTTCAGTCGCGCGACGGAGTTCACGTCGCTTCGGCCACCAACAGCATCTTCGTGCTCGCTCCGGGCGGGCAACTTGCGGGACGCTACGACAAGGCTCACCTCGTGCCCTATGGCGAATATCTGCCGATGCGACCTTTGCTGTCGGCCATCGGCCTGTCGCGGCTTGCACCGGGCGACATGGATTTCACCGCCGGCCCCGGGCCACGCACGATCGACCTTGGCGACCAGTGGGGCAAGGTCGGGTTCCAGCTTTGCTATGAAATCATCTTTTCGGGTCGGGTGGCGGACGAAAAGCACCGGCCGGGTTTCATCTTCAACCCGTCGAACGATGCCTGGTTCGGCCGCTGGGGACCGCCCCAGCACCTCGCCCAGGCGCGGCTTCGAGCGGCCGAGGAGGGCCTGCCCGTCCTACGCGCGACACCGACCGGGATCAGCGCCGTCATCGATGCCCGCGGCAAGGTCGTGAAGTCGCTGCCGTGGCGCACGGCCGGAGTGATCGACGCGATCCTTCCGCCAGCGGCGAATTCGGCAACGGTCTTTGCCCGGATGGGCAATGCAATCGCACTGATCCTCGGCTTCCTGCTGATCATTGGCGGCATTGTGCTGGCTCGCCGCCGACGCTAGAGGGCGCCATATAAAGACTTCCTTATATCTTTAATATTCGAGGATTTGCCGCCCGCGATGCGTAGCTCATATCTGTTTACGTCCGAATCCGTTTCCGAAGGCCATCCCGACAAGGTCGCCGACCAGATTTCCGATGCCATCGTCGACCTGTTCCTGGGCATCGATCCTGAGGCGCGAATTGCGTGCGAAACCCTGTGCACGACGCAGCTGGTTGTCCTTGCGGGGGAAATCCGAGGCAAGGGCATTTACGAGAATGACGAGTGGGCGCCAGGCATCCCCGAGCGGGTCGAGCAGGCGGTGCGTGAGACCGTTCGCAGGATCGGCTATGAGCAGGCCGGCTTTCACTGGCAGACGCTGACGTTCCAGAACAATTTGCACGGCCAGTCCGCCCACATTGCGCAGGGCGTCGATGCCGCGGGCAACAAGGACGAAGGCGCCGGCGACCAGGGCATCATGTTCGGCTATGCCACCGACGAGACCCCCGAACTGCTGCCCGCGACGCTCTACTACAGCCACAAGATCCTCGAGCGGATGGCGGCCGACCGGCACTCGGGCAAGGCACCGTTCCTGGAGCCCGATACCAAGAGCCAGGTCACACTGCGCTATGAAGAAAGCAAGCCCGTCGCGGCGACCGCGATCGTTGTCTCGACCCAGCACGCCAAAGGCTATGACCAGGGCGAGGAGGAGGCGGAGCTCCACGATTATGTGAAGCAGGTCGTTGCCGACGTCCTTCCGGCCGAGTTGCTGGGTGACGAGACGGTCTATCACATCAATCCCACCGGAAGCTTCGAGATCGGCGGGCCCGACGGCGACGCAGGCCTGACCGGACGCAAGATCATCGTCGACACCTATGGCGGTGCCGCGCCGCATGGCGGCGGCGCCTTTTCGGGCAAGGACCCGACCAAGGTCGATCGTTCTGCCGCCTACATGGCGCGTTATTTGGCCAAGAACATTGTTGCAGCCGGCCTTGCGACCCGCTGCACGATCCAGCTGGCTTATGCCATCGGCGTATCGGAACCCTTGTCGCTTTATGTCGATTCGCACCGCACCGGAACGGTCGGCGACGACCAGCGGGAACAGGCGATCCGCCGGATTGCAAAGCTCGGCGGGCTCACTCCGCGCGGCATTCGCACGCACCTCCAGCTCAACAAGCCGATCTATGGCCCAACCGCGGCCTACGGCCACTTCGGCCGCAAGCCCGAAGGCGATCGCTTCCCCTGGGAACGGATCGACCTGGTCGACGATCTCAAAGCTGCGCTCGCCGACTGACGCAGCCGTGTCCGCTCATAAGCCCGGCGATCCGCTAACCCTCAACCGTCTTTACGGCCGGTCGGCGGGGCACAAGCTGCGCAAGCGACAGGTCGAACTGATCGAGACGCTGCTGCCGCGGATCGCAGTTCCCGCCGAGGGCGACCTCACGGCCGAGCGGCTGTTCGGCGATTCCCCCGGCCGTCAGCGCCCGCTTCATCTGGAGATCGGGTTCGGATCGGGCGAGCATCTCGCGGCGCGCGCGGACATGCTGCCCGACCACGGCTTTATCGGCGCCGAGCCGTTTCTCAATGGAGTCGCGACCGCGCTTGGCCATGTCCGCGACCACAATCTTGGCAACGTGAGGCTGTGGCGCGGCGATGCCCTGGAGGTTCTGGACCGGGTGCCCGACGGCGGACTGAGCTTCCTATATCTGCTTCACCCCGACCCCTGGCCCAAGGCGCGACACGCCAAGCGGCGGATGGTCAATGATGGGCCGGTCGCGATGTTCGCGGCAAAGCTCAAGCCGGGCGGCGAATTCCGCTTGGCGACCGACGATCCGACCTATCTCGCCTGGTCGCTGATGGTAATGCAGCGGCACACCGAACAGTTCGACTGGCTGGCCGAACGGCCAGCGGATTTTCTGGAACCGAGCGGCGGCTGGATCGAAACCCGCTACGGCGCCAAGGCCCGACGTGAAGGCCGCCGCCCTTATTATCTGCGCTACCGACGCAGCTAGCTTTTGCCCGGAGCCAGGCGGAGAAGCCGTCCGCCGCTGCCGTCTTCGAGCAGGTACATCGCGCCGTCCGGCCCCTGCCCGACCCAGCGAATACGTGCGCCCATGTCCCACTGGTCCGCCTTTTGCGGCGCTCCGCCAGCGAAGGTCACCCGAACCAGCGCCTGGGCCGAAAGCGACCCGATGAAGGCGTCGCCCTTCCACTGTGGAAACAAGCCGCCCTTGTAGAACATCACCGTGGTCGGTGAGATCACCGGGTTCCAGAACAGCTTTGCAGCTTCAAGATCGGGGCGCGTTGAGGGGGCCGGAATTGCCACCCCGTCGTAATTGCTGCCTTCCGACACGAGCGGCCAGCCGTAATTCCTGCCCCGCTCGATGAGGTTGAGCTCGTCCCCGCCCATCGGTCCCATTTCGGTTTCCCACAAGCGGCCCTGCCCGTCGAAGGCCAGGCCGTAGGGATTGCGATGGCCAAGCGACCATGTCTCGGCAGGCGTGCGGTTGAGCGCCGGCCAGCGAACCTCGTGGCCCCGGGCAGTCGCGGCCTCGCGCGTATCTTCGGGTGGAGCAGTCACCGAAACCGCCGCGGTGCCGGTCTTTCCGGCCCATGGATTTCCCGCCGCGGGAGCGCCGTCGAGGGTCAGATGAAGGACTTTACCGAGCGGCTCGTTAGGATCCTGTGCAGGAGTGAATCGCTGGCGCTCGCCGGTGCTTAGAAACAATGATCCGCCGTCGGGAGCGAACGCGATCACGCCCCCGAACTGGCCGCCACGCCCGCCGCCGGAGTCGCGCCACAGGACCTTGAGGTCCGCGAGGTTTGTGCCGTCGAGCCGGGCGCGGGCAAGGGCCAGCCCGCTGCCGCTGCCGGCGGCGGGCTCGGAATAGGTCAGATAGACCAGCCGATCGGTTTCGAAACCGGGCGAAAGCGCGACGTCGAGAAGGCCGCCCTGCCCTTCATTTTTCTGGACCGCCGGCACTCCGCCGACTTCCTGCTTGCGACCGGTCGCGGTGTCGATCAGCCAGACATGGCCGGGCTTCTCGGTCACCAACGCGGATCGCCCGCCGGGGAGAAACGCCAGTGCCCAGGGCGAATCGAAGGTTGCGACAGCGGTCTTGACGAACGGCGCGCCAGCCTCCTGCGCGGGTGCGGGCGACTGGCCGGAGCAAGCGGCCAGAACGAGAAGTGCGAAGGCCTGAAGGGTGCGAGGACTAAATATCATTTCCACCCAACGCCCGACGTCGCGATTCAGTTCTCCGGCAGTAAAGTCCGTGCGGCACCGCCAGGTACCCGATCCCGGGGCTGGAGCGCGGGGTAGACATAAACGTCATAGCTCTCGTCGCTGCCCGCCCCGCGCAAACTTGCAAGGAGGCTGGTCGCCGCGAGAAACCGTTTCACGGCAGTTGGGTCGATGACCGTGACGTCGCTGTACATCGCCGGGAAGATTTGGC
>JBDSSR010000064.1:0-9155 GCA_039928675.1 Sphingomicrobium sp.
TCGGCATAGCCCTGCCCGGTCGGCGTGCCCCACCGCCGATTGGCCTCGGCAATTGCTCGAAGGAGGTCGCAGTCGAAACGATGGTCGGCGCATTGGTCGGCCAGAAACTCGTCCGCGCCGCCTTCGGGAATGCCGAGCATCTCCTTCAGTCGCGGTTCAATCGAGGCCTGCGGGCCAAGCGCGTCGAGCTCGGCCGGCGCCTGGGCACAGCGCATCAGATAGTCGACCGCTGCGCCCTCCCCCAGCCGCAGGCTCAGGCATTGGACATCGTCGATCAGGCCGCCCGCCAGCCCGCCCTTCAGCCCGCTGCCCGAGCCACGCTCGGCTTCGGCAAGCAGATTGGCCAGCGTGGTTCGGGCAAGCTCCTGCTCGGCGCGGCCCTCGATTGGCTGAAACCCGGGCGTAATCCCGGCCTCCGCCGGAAACCCCGCGAGAAGCGTCTGGGCAAAACTGTGAATGGTCTGGATACGAAGCCCGCCAGGCGCTTCCAGGACCGTTGCGAACAGCCTTCGCGCGCGCTCCCTCGCTTTGGGCGTGTCCGATCGGTTGAGCGCGATCAGGTCTTTTCGAAGATCCTTGTCGGGAAGCCGGACCCAGGCGGCAAGCTGGGCCTTGATGCGATTTGCCATCTCGGCCGCCGCGGCCTTGGTGAAGGTGATGCACAGGATCGTTTCGGGCCGCACTCCGGACAGCAGGAGGTTGAGCACCCGCCCCGTTAGAACCTGGGTCTTGCCGGTGCCCGCCGACGCCTTGACGGCAGCGTGGACGGCCGGATCGACGGCTTGTGCCTGCTCGCCCTCAAGCTGCGGGAATGGCCGGTATCGCCGACGCATCAGGCTTTCCAAGCTCCCGCCGAGCCAATAGAGAATGTGCCAGGGAGAAAAGCATGGCCGACGACGACAGCAAGGACTCGCAAGGCGCTCGCCGACAGCAAAAGCTGGTCAAGGCCGGCGTCGCGGTCGGCGTCGGCTCGGCCGCGATTGTTGCCGCCTTGCTTTACGCCTCGAAGGTCAAGAAAAAGCCCGGACGCAGCTAGTCTGCTCATTCGCGGCCGTACCATTCTTCGAGCCGCATCAGCTGATCATAGTCGCCGTAGCGCGCGTAAGCCGGATGAAGCTTGGCGATGAACGGCTCGCCGCCGGTCAGCCATGCGCTTGCCGCCTTGCCGAAATTTCGTTCGGCTTGAGCAAGGAACTCGGCTGCGCCCATTTTGCCGTCCGCGCGGACGCGCTTGCCGAAACTGTCGCGATCCTTGCTCAGCGACCAATATTCGTGCGCTTCGCTGGCGCCGCTCACTCCGGCGAAACCACCAGCGCGCGCAATCAGGCCAAGCAATCCCAGTTGAAGCGCAAAGCCTTCGTCGATCGCCTTTTGGCCCGGTGCCTTGCCGGTCTTGTAGTCGACGATCGCAAGCCCGCCGTCGGCAAGCCGGTCGATTCGGTCGGCCTTGCCGTGGACGCTCACTCCGCACAGCTCGGCCTCGCCGGAAATTTCGGCCTTGAACGGCAATCGTCCACTCGCGCGATTTTCGGCCTCGGCTGTTTCCACCCAGCGAATGGCCTCGAACAGACGCGGTGCCCACAGCGCGCGAAGCATCGGATGGATCGCCTCGTCGGCCAGCAAGGCGCGCGCTCGTGGCATCAGCGCGGCGGGGGTGCAGTCGTCGTTCGCAAGCCACTCCTCCAGCACCTTGTGGACCGCAGTGCCCTTCCACGCGGCGCTATGGTCGGCATCGATCGGGTCGAGCGCGCGAAGCTTGAGCATCGCCTGGGCGTAAAATGCGAAGGGGTCGGCATTGAGCCGGTCGACCTGGGTGACCGAAATCCTGCGCGGCCGAAGCTCGACCGGCGGCGCTGGGCGCGGGCGCTTGGCCGGCTCAAGTTGGCGCGGATCGTCGAGCGCCGCAACCAGCCGCTCAAGCCGCGTGTCGCGGGTCACTCCACCGGTCATTGCCTGCAGCCGAAGCCAGAAGCGCGACGCCACCGTCGGTGAGCGCGAATCGCGCCGGGCGCGGGTGATTAGCACCCGCGGGGCGCCAAGCGCGCTGGCGAAATCATGGGCCGACAGCCCGGTCCGGAAATCCAGCCCCGGAAGCTTGAGATTGGCGCGGATCTTGGGCGCAAGCCACGGATCGGGCGCCGGGGTTGCAGGCCACGTCCCTTCATTGAGGCCGCCGAGCACCATCAGGTCGGCATGCTGCAGCCGCGCTTCGATGAGGCCCCAGATGAACACGCGCGGATGACCCCCGAATGGCGGCCGAACGCTGTGTCGGTCGAGCAGCTGGCGAAGCACCGCGACGGCGTCCTCGGCAGTGACCACCAGCCCCGAGCCTCCCCCCGCCGCTTCGAGCTCGGCGAGCAGTTCGGCGGCAAGCCTGCCATCGGCCCCGCGCCACCCGCGATCACCGGCAAGCACTGTAACTGCGCCTGCAACCCTGCCCGCGAATTCGCCTACCCCAATCGGTCGTTCGAGTATTCCGGCGACTGTTACAACCGCGGGCCGCAGCGACGCCCAGTTCGAACCTGTCTTCTCCGCCTCAGCCAGTTTGGCGTCGAGGCCGGCAAGGCCAGCCACCGGCCGAGGTCCGCGAATGTCGCGGTCGAGCTGGCGAACGCGATCGAGCCAACCAAGCCGTTCGTCGCCTTCTCCACCGACCAGCGGGTGCTTGAGCAGCGCAAGAAGTGGCACCGGCGCCAGATCTTCAGCCGCCGCCGATGCAATTCCGAGCAGCAGTGTCCCCGCCGGCGTTTCGCTGAGCGACTGCCCGGCGCTGTCGTCAGCTTCGATGCCCCACCGCCGGAGCAGCGAGGAGACGCGCCTTGCAAGCGTCCTGTCGGGCGTGACCAGGGCCGCGGTCAGTCCCGGCGTTTCCACCGCTTCGCGAAGCGCCAGTGCAATACCCAGCGCCTCGCCCGCTGACTCATTGAACTCGGCGGTTCGGACTCCGCTCAAACGGCGCTCGGCGGGCTTCAAGCCATTCCATTTGTCGCTGAAATCGGCGGCGGTCATGGCATTGGCGACTGCCCTGCCCCGAGCTGCCGGGGACGCGGCCCGGCCGCGGGCCGGCCAAGACACGACCTCGTCCCGGGCCACGCCCAGTCGTTCGAGCAAAAGCTTGAGATGAGATTGCGGATGGGTTTCCTCGCTCCGCCCGCGCTCGTCAGGCCCGAGCGACGTCCATTCCTTGTCCGGCATCACAGCGCCAAGATAGAGTGCCGGGAGAACCACCATTCCGCCGGGCATTCTGGCAATGCGGTGCAGAAGCGCAGCAACGGCCGGAGCCGAGGTGGTAATTCCCGCGGCCACAGTGAACCCCGTCGGCGGGTTTTCGCTCCAGCGTCGGGCCGTCCCGCGAAGCAACTGATTTCGGCGATCGGCAAGGTCGGTCCGCCCAAGCTTTACCAGACGGGCTGGCCACAAATCGATGATCGTACGGAGTCGATCGAGCGAAACCTGCCAGTGGCGGGCAAGCTCGCCGGCATCGGTCGCGGCCTCGCCAAGCGCCTTTGGATCGACCTCCTCGACGGTTAACGCGTCAACGGTTCGGGCAAGATCGGCGGCCAGCCGCAAGGCTTCAGCACCGCCGATCCCATCGTTTCGTACCATCTCGGCAAGCGCGAGGAGGCGAACCAGCGGGTCGATCGGCGGCGGTATCGACGAGTCCTCCACAATCGAATCGAGCGCTCCGCCGATCCGCTCCTCGAGCTCGGGATCGCCGATCGGGATCAGGCGCGGAAGAAGCAATCCTCCGCCGCTCACACGAACGAAGGCCGCAGTGACCGATCGCACCGCGCGGTTGTTGGGAAGCAGAATTCGGCCCCGCGCAAGGGCCATTGGATCACTGCCGAAACGGCGGATCAGCCCGCTTGCAAGGGCGTCCGCAAACGACCGGTGAGCGGGGATAGTGAAAACCGCGGGCATGATTGGCGCGGCCGAGTCAGACATTCCCGATTGCAGCTTCCGTCATCGGAATCGCTTGAGGCGTGCCGACGTCGAACCACAGCCCCTGGTGAACCGCACCGAAGCACCGCCCTTCCTCGATTGCACGATCCCACAAAACGTTGGTCGAGAACGGCCCATCGGGCGCATCGCGAAGCAGCCGCTTTGACGCCATCTGAATCCCGGTGAAGACGAACGGCGCAACGTGGCTTCGCTCGCGGCGTCGGAGCCTGCCCTCGGCGTCCATGTGAAAGTCGCCCATCCCGCCATGGTTGAGCGCTCGCGCCTGCGGAACAAGCAATAGCAGCGCATCCATCGTCGCGCCGTCCCAGTGCGCCGCCAGCAGCCGCAGCGTATCGGCGGGCCCATCGATCCACAAATTGTCGCTGTTGAGCGCGAGGAACGGATCGGAATCGATCAGCGGCGCGGCCTTCTTCAACCCCCCGCCAGTCTCCAGCAGAAGTGCGCGCTCGTCGGAGATGACGACGTTCAGGCCATGATCTCGGCTCGCCAGATGGGCTTCAATCGCACCGGCAAGATAGTGAACGTTGACGACGACCTTGCGCACTCCGGCGGCGGCTAGCCGATCGAGCACATGGTCGAGCAGCGGCTTGCCGTTGACCTCGATCAGCGGCTTTGGCCGGGTCGCAGTCAGCGGCCGCATCCGCTTGCCCAGCCCCGCGGCCATGATCATCGCCGTGTGCGGCACTTCGCCTGGCACTTCGGCACGCAGTCGCAGCGCTTGGCGGGCTTTCGTCACGGCGTCGACAGCCATGGCTCGCGGCGCTTCGCCTCTGGTATTGTGGCATCGAACCACGCGCGGACTGGAGCCAGATGCGGCTGTGCAAGATCGCGTTCCAGAAGACCCCACATGCGCGGCTGGAAGCGGCGATAATGGGGCTTTTCGTCGCGCATCCAAAGCCGGGTGAATACGCCAAGGATGCGCGTGTTGCGCTGGGCCGCAAGCGCCCAATAGGCTCGCTCGAATTCAGGCCCAACGTCCGCAGCGGCGACATAGTGGTCGATCATCTGCCGTTCGATGGCCGGCGAGACGTCGCGACGGGCATCTTCCAGAACCGAGGCGAGATCGTAGGCCGGGTGCCCCGCACGCGCATCCTGAAAATCGAGCAGGCCGAACCGGGCGACTCCGGCCTCGCCCTCGATCAGCATCACGTTCTCGGCGTGAAAGTCGCGAAGCACCGTGACCGGGCCAAGGCCGTCGCCGGCGACCGGCTCGAGCACCGCCCGCCAGGCGTGGCTGTAGCTGTCGTGGTCGGGCTCGATCCCGACTGCCGGGCAATACCAGTCGAGAAACAATGCAAGCTCATCGAGCCACACGTCGAGCCCATGCTCCGGAAGGCCCGCCATCGGCTGGTGCCGGTGGAGGTGAACCAGAACGTCGGTAGCAAGTGCGTAAAGCTCGCCTTCGCGCGCCGGATCCTGATCGAGATGCTCGCGCATTCGGCCGTCACCGAAATCGCCGAGCAGGAGAAGACCCCGGTCAAGGTCGCTCGCAAGGATCGGCGGCGCGGTCAGCCCGACCGATGCCAGCCATTGCGCGACCGCGACGAACGGCCGCGGATCCTCGTGCGGGGGCGGCGCATCCATCAGCACCGCGCTGCGATCACCATCGACCACGCGGAAGTAGCGGCGGAACGACGCGTCGCCGGCCAGCGGCAATATCCGAGCATCCGCCCAGCCACACGACGCCAGGAATTGCGGTGCGAAAGGCGGCGGTGTCATCGAAGAGGCCATCGGCCCTCCCATGACGGGGGCGCATCGGCTGTCAAGATTCTGTCGCCCTTGGCGGTGAACTCGAGCGCCAGTCGAAGAGCATCCACCCATGATCGGGGGTCGGCACGCTCGGGCCATTCGACGACCAGCAGCGCCTCGTCCGCGCAATCGAGCCCAAGCTCGGCAATCTCGCTGCGCTCCGTGATTCGGTAGAGATCGACATGCCACACCGGCGGATCGATGTCGTCATAGGGCTGGACGAAGGAGAAGCTTGGGCTGGGCACCTCGCCGACGTGGCCGAGCGCCGCGATCAGCCCGCGGGCAAGCGCCGTCTTGCCGACGCCAAGCGGGCCCGAGAGCGTGATGATGTCGCCCGCCCGCACAACGCTTGCCAGCCGCGCCCCCAGCGCCATTGTCGCAGCTTCGTCGCTGAGGATCATCGCGACCCGCGCGGGATCGTCAGGATCACCGTGGTGCCCTTGCCCTTTTTCGATTCGAGTTCGACCGATCCGCCATGGGCCTCGATAAATTGGCGAGTGAGCGGAAGGCCAAGGCCGAGCGCTGCTTCGCCCCGCACCCCGGCTTCGACCACGCGGTCGAAGCGGTTGAACACGCGCGGGAGATCCTTGGCGGAAATTCCGGGGCCATTGTCGCGGATTCGGACGACCGCCTTTTCGCTGTCTCCTTCAGCGTCGAGGCTGATGCGACCCTTACGGTCGGTGTAGGCAATCGCGTTTTCAAGAACGTGCTCGACCGCTTCGAACAGCCGCCTGGCGTCCCCGAACACGTGGCCGGTGGTCGGTTCGATGTGCGATTCCAGCGACTGCGATTTATCGCCGGCGCGCGACTTGGCCTTGTCGACCGCCGAGCGGATCATCCCTCCCAAATCGACCCGCTCCTTTTCCAGCACCATTCCGCCAGTGTCGCCGGCGGTGAGGTCGAGGACGTCATTGATGAGGCTGGACAGGCGATCGACCGATTGCAGGATCGCATCGACATAGTCCTTGCCCTTGGCGGTCAGTTCGCCAGCATATCCGCCGTGGAGAAGTTCGGCGAACCCGCCAATCGAGGTCAACGGCGTGCGCAGCTCGTAACTGACGTTGGCGACGAAGTCGGTCTTGATCCGATCTGCCGCCTCGAGCGCTGTCGCCCGTTCTCGAAGAGCGGCTTCGATCCGGCTCGAATCGGTCACGTTGACCATCGTGAACAAGGCGTTCCCATCGGGCAGTGGAACCGCGGCGAACTGGAAATGGCGGCCATCGGTCATCGATATCCGCCCGCTCGCCGACTGGCGCTCGTTAGTCGTCTGGCGAACCATTTCGCGGATTTGCGCGGCCGCGGTCGGATTGACCAGCTTTTGCGCCATCGCCGGCACCAGCTCGTCGACGCGCGGATGCAGGGCAAGCCATTCCTCGTCGAGCTGCCAGTCGTCGAGGAACCGCCGATTCCACAAATAGAGCCGCCCGTCGCTAGCGAACACGCTGATCGCTTCGAACAGATTGTCGAAGGTCGCCGCGCGGACTCGAAGCAGGGTGTCCCGGGCAGATGCAAGCCGCAGCTGTTCGGTCTGGTCCTCAAGGATCAAACGAAGCCCGCCGTCCGGCAAAGGTTGCGCAACGATCCGGATATGATCGCCGTTGGGCAGCGACCATTCCTCCTCGATGACCTCGTCGGGACTGGTGAACCACCCGCGCCGTTCTTCCTTCCACGCGGGGAAGTCGCGGGCTTCGGGAAGCCGGTCATTATCGCGCATCCGGTCGATCACCCGGTCGAATTCCGGCTGTTCGGAAAGCCATTGGGGGTCAAGCCGGGCCATGGCGGCAAAGGGCTGATTGAAAAAACTCAAGGTTCGGTCCGGGTCGAACTGAGCGGTTCCGGCGGTTAGCCGGTCAGCAAGCTCTCGCTGCGAGCCAATGTAGCGAACCAGTTCGGATCGGGCGTCCTCCAGGTCCTGGACGTCGATTGCGAACCCGGCGACGGCCCCGGTTGCAAGCGGGACGTTGACCATTCGAAGCATTCGCCGTTCGCCACGGATGATCGCCGGCTGCATACGCGACACGATCTGGTTGGTCGCCTGCGCCTCGCGCGCAGAAGCTTCGGCGCCATCCTCTCCAGGCAGGTCGATGAGTTCCGCGCCGCGCTCGATCACGTCGGCTGCATCGCGGCCTTCCACCGCCAGCACGAAGGCGCTGTTGACCAGCCCGATGCGCAGATCGGACCCGCGGTACCACATTGGAAAGGGGGCCGCTTCGATGAGGTGGGTGAGCGAGTTGAGTGCCGCTTCGGTCTGACGCAAGCGAAGCGCGATCCGCGACCGCTCCTCTTCCCCTGTACTCGAATCGATAAACCACAGAAGCAGGGTGCCAGGTGGTTCTGTCGCTGGCGCCCAGCCGCCCCGAACGTCGAATGTCCGGGCCGAATTCCGGCAGCGGACCCGGCGTTGCAGGTGGCCCGAGGAAATCCGCGCCTCTGCAATGTCGTCGGCAAGCGCGCCGAGATCGTCGGGAGCAACTCCGCTGTTCTCGGCGGCGAGCTGGGAAAGACTCTTTACATCGCCGCGAAGACCCAGTTCGCGAAGCAGTCGCGGGTCGGCTTCGATGCGGCCGCCTGGTTGGACGATCAGCGCACGCGCCGGGCTGAGGTCGACCAGCGCAGCATTGGCGCGAGCTGCTCCGAGAATCTGCTCGGCAAGACCGAAACGGCGCGCTGCAATGACCGCTACGACGATCGCGACGCACAGCCATGCGAGGCCGAGGGCCACGATCGCCCAAATGATGCCCGGCAGGCCGTCGCTCCCCATTACCGGTTCATAGGGCTTGGCGGCGGCGGATTGGAAGCGACTTAGTAGCGGTAGTGGTCCGGCTTGAACGGACCTTCCGCCGGAACGCCGATATACGACGCCTGCTTGTCATTGAGCGTGGTTAGCTTCACCCCAAGCTTGTCGAGGTGCAGCCTCGCGACCTTTTCGTCGAGGTGCTTGGGCAGAACGTAGACGTCGTTCTGATACTTGTCGGCACCGCTCCAAAGCTCGATCTGGGCAAGCACCTGGTTGGTGAACGACGAGGACATGACGAAGCTGGGATGTCCGGTGCCGTTGCCCAGATTGACCAGCCGGCCCTTGCTCAGGACGATGATCTTCTTGCCGTCGGCAAATTCGACCTCGTCGACCTGCGGCTTGATCTCGGTCCACTTCATGTTGGCCAGCGCGCCAATCTGAATTTCGCTGTCGAAGTGGCCGATGTTGCACACGATCGCCATGTTCTTCATCGCCCGCATGTGATCGACGGTGATGACGTCCATGTTGCCAGTCGCGGTGCAGAAGATGTCGGCGCGTTTGACCGCCTCTTCCATGGTCACGACCTCATAGCCCTCCATCGCCGCCTGAAGAGCGCAGATCGGATCGATTTCGGTCACCAGCACGCGCGCTCCGCCGTTGCGGAGCGACTGGGCGCTACCCTTGCCGACATCGCCGAAGCCGGCGA
>JBDSSR010000065.1:0-4263 GCA_039928675.1 Sphingomicrobium sp.
TGGCTGAAGGCGTGGATGGTTGCACCGTCGGCAATGCTGACGCCGGGGCCGAAAACGACGTGCGGTTCGACCGTCACGTCGCGGCCGAGCCTGGTGTCGAAAGCCAGCCACACGCTTTCGGGGTCGATGAGGGTCGCGCCTTCATCAAGCGCCTGCTCGCGCCGGCGGCGCTGCCATTCGAGTTCGAGATGGGCCAGTTCGGCGCGGCTGTTGACCCCGGCGGCCTCATAGGGATCGCCGACGATGACGACCGCTTCGCGCCCTTCGGCGGCGGCGAGATTGACGATGTCGGGGAGGTAATATTCGTGTGCCGCATTGTCGTTGCCGATTTGGCCGAGCCAGCGGAACAGATCGGGCGCGCGCACCGCCATCATGCCCGAATTGCACAGGCGCACCGCGCGTTCCTCCGCAGTCGCGTCCTTATATTCGACCATCCGCGCGATGCGGTCGCCCTTGCCAAGGATGATCCGGCCATATTTGAGCGGGTCGTCGGGTTGCGAGGCAAGGACAACGATGCCCGGAATATTTTTGGGCCCGCCATCCCCGTCGAGCCGGTCGATCATCCGGCCGAGCGTGTCTGAGGTGACAAACGGCGTGTCGCCGTAGAGGATCAGCACCGGCCCCTGATATTCGCCGAGTGCGGCCTGGGCTTGGCTGACGGCGTCGCCGGTGCCCTTCTGTTCGGCCTGGACGGCGATCGTCGCATTGCGTCCGGCAATCGCGGCCTCGACCTGATCGCGGCCCTTGCCGACGACGACCACGCATTGCTGGGCGCCAAGCGCATCGACCCGGTCGAGCAGGTGGAGCAACAGCGGCCGGCCAGCGATCGGATGAAGCACCTTGTGGGTGTCGGATCGCATCCGCGTCCCCTGCCCAGCGGCGAGGATGACGACTGCAAATTTGCGCCGGGGGTTTTGCGTTTCGTTCATTGCCGATGAAATGGCACGCCGCTCATGCCTGCACCAGCCTTGGCCGGCCGCTTGCGCAAACAAAAAGGGCGGCTCCCTCGTTAAACAAGGGAACCGCCCGCGTTTGTGTGTCGAAGGGCCGAGTTTAGAAGACGCTCATATAATATTCGTTGCCGACGAAGCCCATCTTCTGGACGTGCGCCTTCTTGGTGACTGCAAGAACATTATCGACGATCTCGTAGCGCGCGGTTGAGTCGGGCTGCAAATGAAGCTCGGGAATCGGGTTCATCTGCTGCGTCGTATCAAGATACTGGCGAAGCTGAGCCATGTTAACGGGTGCGCCGTTCCACAGGATCTGGTCCTGGGCATTGATCGACACCTGATTTTTCACCGGGTCGATCGGCGGCGGCAGCGGATTATCCTGATTGACCGGAAGATCGAGCTTCACCGCGTGGGTCTGGATTGGAATGGTGATGATGAACATGATCAACAGGACCAGCATGACGTCGATCAGCGGCGTCACGTTCATGTCGATCATCGGCTCGCCAGAGTCGTTGTCGCTCGTGGTTTGCATGGACATGGCGAAAAACTCCTAGTTGGCGCGGAAGCCGGCCAGCGGCTCCGGTTCGGAGATGAAGCCGACGCGCTGAAATCCGGCCTGCTGCATGGTGATGATCGCTGCGCCAACGCACTTGTACCGGGTATCGACGTCGCTTCGGATGTGGACTTCGGGCATATTGTCTTCATTGACGTTGGCCACGCCACCGACGTCCGCAATCAGCTTTTCGAGCCGCTTGACCGCCTTGTCGAGCAGGTCTTTCTGAGTCAGCTTGCCCATGCCCCAATAGACTTCGCAGGTATCACCCGGCCCGTTGCGCACGGTCAGCGAAACGTTTTCCGGTTTGGTGATCGTCGGTTCGTAGCGAACGCTTGGAAGCTTCACCGGAACCGCCTGCTTGATCACCTGGGTGGTGATCAGAAAGACGATCAGAAGCACGAGCATGACGTCGGTCAATGGAACGACGTTGATGTCCGAGATCGCTTCTTCTTCGCCGTCGTTGAGTGTTGCGCCTGCCATTGGGCCGGGTACCTTCTGATATTGATCGTTGAGGGGTCCGGTACGGACGTCGCACCGAACCCCTGATCGAGACTATTTGGCCGGAGTGGTCGTGCGCACCGGTTCGGCCGCAGCAGCACGCGCCGGAGCTGCGCCCGAAGGAGCCGCCATGCGCGGCTTCACCGCACCGTCGGACATCAGATATCCGTGAAGATCGTTGGTGAACGCGGCAAGATCCTCGAGGATCGATTTGTTGCGGCGCACCAGCCAGTTGTAGGCAAGCACCGCGGGGACCGCGACGACAAGACCGAGCGCGGTCATGATCAGCGCTTCACCGACCGGGCCGGCAACGGCGTCGATCGACGCCTGTCCCGATGCACCGATCCTGATCAGTGCCCGGTAGATGCCGACGACGGTCCCGAACAGACCGATGAACGGAGCGGTCGAACCGACCGTCGCGAGGAACGCGAGGCCTTCACCGAGGCGCGACGAAATCGCACCCTGGCTACGCGCAAGGCTGTTGGCCATCCAGTCGTGCTGGTCGATGGGATCGGTCAGCTTGCCATGCTGGTCCTGGGCAAGCAGCGTATCGTCGACGATCGAGCGATAGGCGCTCTTTGCCTCAAGCTTGGTCGCGGCTTCGCGAAGGCTTGGCGAATTCCAGAAGCTGGCGCGGACCTTGCGGCCCTGGCTGATGATCTTCTGCTGCTGCATGAGCTTGGTGAACAGGATGTAGAAGGAGATGATCGACATCCCGACGAGGATGACGAACACGGACATGGCAATGACGCCGCCCTGCTGGAGTGCGGGGATCAGGCCATAGGGGTTTGCGACTGGCGCTGCAGGTGCTGCTTGCATGAGTTCAACTTTCCTTATGAATTTCTTTGTTTTGCCGGGTCTTAAATCAACCTTCGAGACGCCAGGTTATCGGCGGCGTTTGAATCGTATCCGAAGTCGGCTGACCATTGCTGTCCCTTGCCGGAACATATTTGGCGCGACGCCGAATGACGCTGCAGGTCGCCGCGTCGAGCGAACTGTTACCCGTCGAACGGGTGATACTGCACCCGGTCACCCGACCATCGGACCCGATGGTAATGGTCGCCTGGGCAGTCCCTTCGGCACCCGCCGACTGCGCCGAGGCCGGATAATCATCCGGACCGAACAATGACGTCAGCGAGCCCTTCGAGCTTACCGCCGACTGCACCTTGCGCACCGGCGCCGGTGGTGGCGGCGGTGACGGCGGCGCCATGACCGGCGGTGCGACCGGCGGGATGTACGGGCTCGTTACTACCTGAATCGGCGGCGGCGGCTGGATCGTCTTGACCAGCGACGGCGGCATCATCGGCGGCGGCGGGACCTTGGGCATGTCCTTGGGCGGTGGTGGCGGCTTTTCCGGAGGAGGAGGCGGCTGCTCTTCGACGTCGAACGTCTTCAGATCCTGGGTGGTCTTCTTGATGACGCTGTAGGCAAGCCCGGTGACAATCGCATAACCCAGCACAAGCTGGATGATGACGACGAAGATGATTGCCACTTTGCGGTTGCCGCCAATTTCTTTCTTCTGCGCGTAGGACATGAAAGCAGTATTTCTCCCTCGCAAACCGTGACGGTGCCACGGCGAGACCGGACATTGAAAGCCCGGCCCTCAAGATTGGCGTCCCGATGTACTAAAATATCATCGGCAACAAGCCCGCATGCTTATCTCCCGCTCAAAGGCCGCGCAACGGATTTTGTTCCGTCACCGTTAAGCGCAAGGCCGTCAATTCGCCGCAAACCGTTCACGCCGGTGGCCAAGCGCCGGGAAAGGAAGCAATTTCCACTCCGACTCCAAGTGCGTCGGGATAGATGTCGGGTTTCGATGTTCGAATGCGCACCGCGCGCACACCACGCAACTCGCCAATCCGATCCAGCACGCAATGCGCCAGAGTTTCCTGCAGGTTGAACCGCCGCGATCCGGCAATGCGTTCCACTTCGCGGCGGAGAAAGTCGTAATTCCACGCCAGTGCCGGGTCGTCGCCCGGCGGCGGCGCATTGTCCTCAAGCCAGATTTCGACCGTCACCAGCAAGCGCTGCGGAGCGCCGACTTCGAATTCGTGAAAGCCGATGTCGACCAGCACTTGCAGTGAGTCGAGGATGATTCGCTGCGAGCGCACCTGGAGATGGTCGGGAAGCATTCCGGCGAGCGTTGGCGGGGCTTGAGTCACGCGCCCGGAGCAATGAATTGCACGTCGCGGTCGAGCGCGAGGAAACGATGCCCTGCATCGATCGTCAGCACCTGGCCGGTGACGCAGGTCGCGCCGA
>JBDSSR010000066.1:0-3723 GCA_039928675.1 Sphingomicrobium sp.
AGGAGGACCAGCCGGTTCATCTGACGCTCAAGGACGCCGACATACCAACGGCGATCAACCTTCCGGCCTATGCCGGGCCCGAGCAGCGTTACTGTCCGGCGGGCGTTTACGAATATGTGGAAAGCGATGATGGACCAAGGCTTCAGATCAACGCGCAGAATTGCGTCCACTGCAAGACCTGCGACATCAAGGATCCGACCCAGAACATCAACTGGGTCACGCCCGAAGGCGGAGGAGGCCCCAATTACCCCAACATGTAGATGGCTGGCGCGTGCTGCACCGCTGGCACTGGTCGCGTCGTCGCTGGCTTTCCCGGCGGCGGCGATTGCTTCTGCCGACCCGTTGCGGACCTATGTCGAGGCACGAGCAGCGGCGATCGGTGGCGATCACCGCCAGGCGGCACAACTTCTCGCAGCACTTGCGAAGATCGAGCCTGACCAGCCCGAGATTGCCAGGCGCGCCTTCACCGAAGCACTGGACGCGGGCCAGTTCGACCTTGCGCTCAACCTCGCTCGGGCCACGCCCGCAGGCAAGCTCAACAGCGATGCGCGGATGCTGATCGTCGCTGACGAAATTCGCCATGGCCGGTCCGACTATGCGCGCAAATGGCTGGCGGTCGTTGGAGAGACCGGCGATCTGACGTTTCTTTCGCCGCTGATCAGTGCCTGGGACGCGGCCGATCATGGTGATTCACAGCGTGCCCTTGCAGCGCTCGACCAGATCGGCAGCACCAGCTTGCTGGCGCCACTGGCGGCAGAGCAGCGGGCGCTGATCCTGCTCAAGTTCAAGCGATCCGCCGAGGCCGAGCCGTTTGCTCGCCGCGCAGTCGGTTCGGCCGGCTCGCGCGAAGATCGGGTCCGACTTGCGCTCGCCGACGGTTTTCTCGCTTCGGGTGACAAGGCGCGGGCGCTGATGATCATCGACGGGATGGGTGGCGGCGCGACCGCTGCCAGGGCGCGAATTGCCGCCGGAAAGCCAAGCGGCCAGGCAATCGACAACGGCGCGCGAGCGTTCAGCGACGCGGTTGCGGCCTTCGCTTCCGACCTGACCCGGATGCAGCGCGCCCAGGCGCCTGTTGGCCTGGTCCAGGTGGCGCGCTTTGCCGACCCGCAAAATAGCGGCGCGACCCTGCTTCTGGCGGTTCTTCTGGATCATCAGGACCGTTCACCAGAAGCGCTTGCTCTGCTTGGCGCGATCAATCGCGACGACGCGCTGATTTCGCCAATCCGCGATGTTCAGGCGCGCATCCTGATCGACCGCAAGCAAGTCAACGAAGCCTATCAGATCGCGGCTCCGGCAGCGGCTGCTGCGGATGCGGGGCCCGACGATTTCTCGCGACTTGGTGAGGTCTATGCGGCGATGAAGCGCTCCGATCTGGCCGCCGATGCCTATGGACGGGCAATTGCGCTTGCCGAGGCGCAAGGGCCGCGGGCCGACTTGTGGACGCTCCACCTGCTCCAGGCGAGCGCATTTGAGGACGCCAACCGCTGGCCGCAAGCCAAGGCAACGCTGGCCAAGGGTCTGGCCCTTGCCCCTGATGAGCCGTTGCTCCTCAATTTCCTGGGCTATGCGAAACTCGAGCGCGGCGAGGATGTCGAGGCCGCCGAGGCCATGATCCGCAAGGCCAGCGAGCTCAATCCCAACGACGCTTCGATCACCGACTCGCTTGGTTGGGCCCAGTTCAAGCGCGGCAAGACCGGAGAATCGATCGCGACGCTTCAAAAGGCCGCCGAAAAGGACCCGGGCCAGGCCGAAATCCAGGAACATCTGGGCGACGCACTGTTCACATCGGGTCGCAGGCTCGAAGCGCGTTTCGCCTGGAATGCTGCGCTGATCACTGCCGGTGACGATATCGCCGGGCGGGTCAGGGCCAAGATCGCGGGCGGAATGACATCGGCGAACGCCGCGCCTTGAGCAGCGAACGGGCGTTTGACGTCGCGGCGGCAAAGCTCAACCTTGCGCTTCATGTTCGCGCTACTCGGCCCGACGGCCGCCACGATATCGAGACATTGTTCGCCTTTTGCATCGACGGCGACCGGCTCGGCGTGATGGCTGGCAAAGTGCTGTCGCTGAGCGTCAGCGGGCCTTTTGCCCCCGGCCTCGGCGATCCTGAGGATAATCTGGTCCTTCGAGCGGCCCGCGCCTTGAAGCAGCTGGCCGGTGTCGAGCAGGGCGCTGAAATCACGCTTGAGAAGCGGCTTCCCATCGCCTCCGGCCTTGGCGGAGGGTCGGCCGATGCCGCTGCGGCGCTTCGGCTTCTGACGGCCTTGTGGAAGATCGACCCGGCCTATGCGCAAGCGGTCGCGCCCGAGCTTGGAAGCGACGTCCCGGCCTGTCTTTTGGGCCTTCCTGCGCGCGGAACCGGAGCAGGCGACGAATTGACCCCGATTGCGCTTCCCGATCTGTCTGGAACGCCGGTGCTGCTCGTCAACCCGCGTGTCGAACTGTCGACCGCCAAGGTCTTCGCGGCCTGGGACGGAACCGATGGCGGGCCGCTTGGCGACTGGCGGGACGGGGGCAACGACCTCGAAGCCCCGGCCAAGCTCCTGGTGCCGCAGATCGCGAGCGTTCTCGCATGGCTCGGCACGCGCCCCGGCGTAAGCGTGGCCCGGATGTCGGGGTCGGGGGCGACCTGCTTTGCGCTGTTCGACAGTGACGAGGCCCGCGACCGCGCTTGCGACAGCGTTCCGCGCGAGTGGTGGCGCCTTCCGACCGGCCTGCGCTAAGGGCGCCGGACGATGTCCATTGGCCGCCCAATCCTGACCGCCGAGGCGATGCGCGCCGCCGAGCAGCGGGCGATCGATGGCGGGTCCAGCGTCGAGCAACTGATGGAGCGAGCCGGGGCGGCGCTTGCCGACGCCGCCTGGCGCTTCGCCGGACCCTTGCCGACGCTCATTCTGTGCGGACCTGGCAATAATGGCGGTGACGGCTATGTTGCCGCTCGGTATTTGGCGGAGCGCGGGGTCGCGGTGCGCGTGGCAGCGCTCGCCGACCCGTCAAGCAAAGCAGCGAAGTGGGCCCGTTCGCAATGGATCGGCGACGTCGAGCGATTGTCGCCTGCTACCGCCAGCGCCCCGATGGTGATTGACGCCTTGTTCGGGACGGGCCTCAAGAACGCATTGGAACCCACTGCTGCTGCAGAGCTTTTGCGATTGTGCAGCGAGGCGGTTGTGTGCCTTGCCTGCGACCTTCCGAGCGGGGTCGAGAGCGACAGCGGGATCGTGCATGGCGAGGTGCCGCAGTTCGATATGACCGTGGCGTTCGGAGCGCTCAAGCCCGCCCACCGGCTCCATCCGGCAATGCATCGGTGCGGCCGGGTGGTGCTTGCCGACATCGGGTTGATAGCCGGAAGCGATTGGCACGAGATCGGTCGGCCTTCGCTGCCAGCACTCGACCCTGGGACCAGCAAGTACAAGCGCGGCCTGGTCCACGCGCTTGCGGGCCGGATGCCGGGCGCGATTGCGCTTTCAGCGATTGCCGCGGCACGGACCGGCGCCGGCTATGTCCGGGTCAGCACGTCGCTTCCGATTACCGGGCTGCCTGCCGCGATTGTCCAGGTCGAAACCGCCGAAGTGAACGATCCGAAAATCGGCTGTCTGCTGGTCGGGCCGGGAATGGGCGATCTTCCGCAGGTCCTGACGCTGGCGCTGACGTCGAAGGCGCCCAAGGTGATCGACGCTGACGCAATCTCGCACCTTGGCGAGCCCGAGCGGCTGCGTGGGC
>JBDSSR010000067.1:0-1747 GCA_039928675.1 Sphingomicrobium sp.
TGCGGTCGGCTGGGCTCAATAGCTTGTCGAGCTGGGCGAGGACGTCCTTGGCCGCCGGCAAACCCTGCCCATTGGCGCGATAGACATAGGCATAGCCCTTGACCGGGTCCTGGGTGACGCTGTCGCCGTTGAACAATGCGGTGCCATAGACCAGCATTGCGCGCGGTTCGCTGCTCTGGGCCGCGGCCTTGAGCCATTTGACTGCAGCCGCCTGGTCGCCATTCTGGAACAACAGCAGGCCAAGCGTGGTCTCGGCGTCGACGTGACCTTGCGCCGCCGACTTCTCGAGCCAGCTTTTGGCCTGCGAGAGGTTGATCGGCACGCCGCGTCCAAGGCGATACGCCTGGCCGATATTGAACTGGGCATCGGCGTCGCCGCGTTCGGCCAGCGGACGCCAGATCGCGACTGCGCTGGCGTAATTTCCGCGCTGCCACGCCTCGATCCCGGCGTTGACCGATTGCCCCGAAACCGCCGAAGCACTTGCGCCGATCAACGCTGCTGCAAGGAAATATTTGAGAATCATTGTTACCCATCCTTGGTGCAGGCTTTTAAGCCCGTCCTTGGCGCCGCCTTTTAGACGACCCTCGCGGCGGAGAAAACGGGGCAAACAGTGTCGGGCCGCCGTTAACCAGATTTTAGCGCCTGTGGTGCCACTCCCGCTGCTCAACTGACGTCACGAGACGAGGGGAAAAGCATGCGCGTCCTGGCATTGGCATCGCAGAAGGGCGGATCGGGCAAGACGACCCTGTCCGGGCATCTGGCGGTGCAGGCGCAGCTGTCGGGGGCGGGCCCGGTCTGCCTCATTGACATCGACCCGCAAGGCAGCCTGGCCGATTGGTGGAACGAGCGCGAGGCGGACATGCCGGCGTTTGCACAGACCACCGTGGCGCGTCTTGCATCGGACCTCGAAGTGCTTCGCCAGCAGGGCTTTCGCCTCGCCGTGGTCGATACTCCGCCGGCCATCACCATGGCCATTCAAAGCGTCATCGCGGTGGCCGAGCTGATCGTCATTCCTACCCGCCCGAGCCCGCACGATCTGCGCGCCGTCGGTGCAACGGTCGATTTGTGCGACCGCGCCGGCAAGCCGCTGATTTTCGTCGTCAATGGTGCGACGCCCAAGGCCAAGATCACCTACGAAGCTGCGGTCGCGCTGTCGCAGCACGGCACCGTTGCTCCGGTCACGCTTCACCACCGCACCGATTTTGCGGCCTCGATGATCGATGGCCGGACGGTGATGGAAGTCGACCCCAACAGCCGCTCGGCAAAAGAAGTGACCGAGCTGTGGGACTATATTTCCGACCGCCTCGAAAAGAATTTCCGCCGCACAGTGTTCGCGGCGCCAGGCGTTTCGTCCGGAAACAGCCCGGCCAGTCCGCGTCCAGTCGGTGGTTTCGGCCGCCGCGTCGTCGGTCAGTGACGGGGGCCGCGATGACCAGCGAAGCAAAACCTTTTGCATCTCTCTCTTCGGGCCTTCTTGCCCGCAAGGGTGCCGCTCGCCCGGCAATGCGTCCGCAAGGCTTTGGCCAGACAGGACCGGCCGGCATTGAAGATCTTGGCTGGGACGACATGGGTTTCGAGCCGCCCAAGCCCGCTGCCCTGCCGCGCGACGCGAGCCACGACGCCTTTGGCGACGATTTCGCCGAGCATCCCCGGTCGCATCCGACCGGCCTGACCCCGGTCCAGTCGCCAGTTCATTCGCAGCAGGCCGAAATAGTCCACCGCCTCGGCGCCGACGACGGCGACGAAG
>JBDSSR010000068.1:0-1989 GCA_039928675.1 Sphingomicrobium sp.
CCGCGCAATATATTCCGTTCGGTCAGTTCATCCGGCTTCGGGTTGGGCCGTTCGCATCGCGCGCCAGCGCCGCGGGCGCCTGCGGCGCGGTTCACGTGCCCTGCTTTGCAGTCGCGCCCGGTAAATAGCCTAGGGCCGGTACCACTCGCTTGCTCGAACACCCTGCACCCACAGCAGCGCATCGAGGCCATGATGGCGAAGTTCAGCGTCGGCAACGTCGGCCAGCGCCGGCTTGGCCCTGAACGCAATGCCAAGCCCCGCTTCGGCGATCATCATCATGTCGTTGGCGCCGTCGCCAACCGCCAGCACATCCGCGCTGGCCAGTCCAAGCTCGTCGCGCGCGGCGACCAACGCTTCGCGCTTGGCGGTGGCATCGATGATCGGGTCGGCGACCTCCCCCGAAAGCGTGCCGCCGGCGAACAGCAAGCGGTTGGCGATGACCCGGTCGAACCCGGCGAGCAGCGCCACCGGCTCGGCGAAGGACAGGAACCCGCCCGATATCAACAGACAGCTGGCCCCTCCAGAGCGCATTGTCCGGACCAGAGTTTCAGCGCCCCCGGTCAAATGGACCCGTTCGGCAAGGCAGGTTGCAAGCGTCTGCTGGTCAAGGCCGGCGAGCAGCCGGACCCGCTCGCGAAGCGCCGAGGGGAAATCCAGTTTCCCCTGCATCGCGCGCTCGGTGATTGCTGCGACGCGATCCTTCAACCCGGCGTAATCGGCCAGTTCATCGATGCATTCCTGGCCGATGATGGTCGAGTCCATGTCGGCCACGAACAATCGCTTCCAGCGCGGCTCGTCGGGCTGGACGACAACATCGACCCGATCGAGCGATCCGAGCGCCCAGCGGGCACTCCGCGAATCTCCGGAATAGACCAGGTCGGCGGCATCGCCTTCGTCGATCCACTGCGCGAACCGGGCCGCGGGATCATATTCGCGAAGCAAACCAAGCGCGCGTTCGACCAGCCTGTCATCAAGCCGTCCCGCTGCTATCACCGTCGCAATGGCCATCGGCGAACCCAAACCTCCCCTGGTCGTCATCGCCGGCCCGACTGCAAGCGGCAAGTCGGCGCTGGCCCTGGTGCTTGCTGCGGCTGAACAGCCTGGCGGCGTGATCGTCAACGCCGACGCCACGCAATTGTATCGCGACCTGCCGATTTTGAGTGCTGCCCCTTCCGGCGAAGAGCGCGCGCGGGTCGACCATCGGCTGTTCGGCTTCCGGGACGGCGCCCAGCCCTGCTCGGCGCCGGACTGGGCCGCGCTTGCAAGCGCCGAGATCGCCGACATCCATGCCGGCGGACGAACTCCGGTCGTGGTTGGCGGCACAGGCCTTTACCTGCGCACCCTGCTTGATGGCATCGCCCCCATTCCGCCGATCAACCCGGCGATCCGCGCGCAGGTCCGCTCGAGGGACGTCGCCGCCAACCACGCCGAGCTTGACCGCCTCGATCCCCAAGCGGCGGCACGCCTGGGTCCGGCGGATACAGCGCGGATCGCACGAGCGCTCGAAGTCGTCCTGTCGACCGGGCGGCTGCTTCGTGACTGGCAGGAAGAGCGGGCCGGCGGGATCGGCGACGAGGTCACGCTTCGCGCAGCTGTCCTGCTCCCGCCGCGCGACTGGCTTTACACCCGCTGCGACGAGCGCTTCGCAGCGATGGTAGACGGCGGGGCGGTGGAGGAGGTTGAGGCGCTACTAGCGCGGGGGCTTGACCCTGCCTTGCCAGTCATGCGCGCGATCGGGGTGGGCGAGATCGCGGCGATGCTTGCGGGCCGGGCTTCATTGGCGGAAACCCTCGCGGCTGGCCAGCAAGCGACCCGGCGCTACGCCAAGCGGCAATATACGTGGTTTGCTCGTCAGCCGCCGGCCGATTGGCCGCGCTATTGCGAAGTCCCCGACAGGGCAGCGCTGGAACTGCTGGCACCGAGGAGCTAGTTCTCGGCCATGGCCTTGCTCCACGACGCCGATATCAACCCCGCCCCGCTCAAGGACAA
>JBDSSR010000069.1:0-5736 GCA_039928675.1 Sphingomicrobium sp.
TTGCAGCGATCAGCCGGCGTTCGTCGGCGCTGGCGTCGACGAGCAGAAGCGAACGTTTGGGGTCTTCGCGCAAATTTCCACCCTTTCGGGAGGATAGACTAAGCTGCGCTGGTAAAGGGCGGCTTAAGCCGTGCGTCAAAATGCACGAATTTGACCGCCGGCGAGCAACCCGGATTGGCAGGCGGGCGCGGGGCTTGTTATGGGCGGTGCAGCCAACGACCAGAACGAGGGAAATGCATGACCAATGAGGAATCGGTGCTGGCGAGCCCGCCAACCCAGGACGCCGCCGACCACGTCCGCGATTATTCGAGCTTCATCAGGTTGTTCAAGATTAGCGCGGTGGTGTGCTTCATCATCGGGCTGGTGTGGATGATGCTGATCAAGGCCTATTGGTAAGCGCCTGACGTGATGAAGATCGCGGTCCTCAAGGAAGCTTCGGACGAAACGCGCTGCGCCGCGATTGCGGAGACGGTGAAGAAGTTCATCGCGCTTGGCGCCGAGGTTTCGGTTGAAAAAGGCGCCGGTGCAACGGCTTGCGTCAGCGATTCCGAATTCGAGGCGGCCGGCGCAACCATCGGCGCCCGCAAGGCCGTGCTCAAGGACGCAGCGATCATCCTTGTCGTCAACGGGCCCGACCCGGCAAGCCTTGCCGGTGCGGCCAAGGGCGCAATGCTGGTCGGGTCACTCGACCCGCTTCGGCGGCGTGAAGCGATCGATGGCTATGCCGCGGCGGGGATTGAAGCACTGGCGATGGAATGGATGCCGCGGATCACCCGCGCCCAGTCGATGGACATCCTCTCGTCGCAATCGAACCTAGCGGGCTACAAAGCGGTGGTCGAAGCGGCGGGCATTTATGGCCGCGCGTTCCCGATGATGATGACCGCCGCCGGGACCGTCAGCCCGGCCAAGCTGTTCGTCATGGGGGTCGGGGTCGCCGGGCTTCAGGCGATTGCGACCGGGCGCCGAATGGGCGCTCAGGTCAGCGCGACCGATGTCCGCTCGGCGACCAAGGAGCAGATCCTGTCGCTTGGCGCCAAGCCCATTTTCGTCGATAATGTCGCGGGCATCGAAGGCGAGGGTTCGGGCGGCTATGCCACGGAAATGTCGCCGGAATATCAGAAGGCCCAAGCCGAGCTGGTGTCCGGCCACATTGCCAAACAGGACATTGTCATCACCACTGCGCTGATCCCCGGGCGCGCCGCTCCGCGCCTCATCAGCGATTCCCAAATCGCGACCATGCGCGCCGGCAGCGTCATCGTCGATATGGCCGCCGACGCCGGCGGGAATGTCGAGGGCACCAGCGCTGGCGAAAGCATCGTTCGGCACGGCGTGACGATCCTCGGCGCTTCCAATCTTGCGCGGAGCCTTGCCGCCGACAGCTCGGCGCTGTTCGCGCGCAACCTCTTCAACTTTCTCTCGGCCTTCTGGGACAAGGATTCACCCGGCACCGGGGGCGGCCCGCTGCTCCCCGACGACGATGATATCGTCAAGGCGATTCGCCTTACAAAGGACGGCAAAGTGGTCAGCGAGCGGCTGATCGCCGGTTAGGCGGGCGGGCCGGCGCAATGGACCACGGAAGCGACATTCTGGTCATTGGCGGCGGCATTGCCGGCCTCTCGGCCGCGGCCGCGTTGTCGGCATCCGCCCGGGTTACGGTTATCGAGGTCGAAGAGCAGATCGGCTTCCATTCTTCGGGGCGAAGCGCGACCATGCTTCATTATGCGCTTGGCGACCGGCTGGTGCGCGCGCTGACGCTTGCCAGCAGGCCCTGGTTCGACGACCCGCACGCCGCGTCCGCGGACGCACCGCTCAGTCGGCGGATGGCGGTCCTGGTCCATGCCCGCGACGAGGAGCGCGCTGCGCTCGACGCACTGCATTCCGAACTGTCGCGGTTCGTGCCGCTCGATCGGCTCGATGCTCGCCAAGTGCACGCGCTGTGCCCGCTGCTTAAGGACGACGCGCGCCACGGAATTGCCGACCACGACGCGCTTCACCTCGATCCGCACGCAATGCTCCAGGCCAATCTGCGCCAGCTTCGCGGGAATGGCGGAAAGCTTGCCACTGGCCAGCGCGTGGCGAGGATCGAGCACCGCCCCGGATCGTGGGCCGTGACATCGCAAAAAGGCGATCGCTGGTCGGCGCCGCTGCTGGTCAATGCCGCCGGGGCCTGGGCCGATTCGGTCGCGCGGCTTGCCGGGGTCGCTCCGCTGGGGATCGCGCCCAAGCGGCGCACGATCATCACCTTCGATCCTCCCGCGGGGACAGCATTGGAGGGGCTGCCGTTTGCCAAGACCGTCGGCGACGAGCTCTATTTCGCGCCCGAGAGCGGGCGGTTGCTGGCCTCACCGATGGATGAAGTGCCGAGCGAACCGTGCGACGCCCAACCGGACGAGCTCGAAGTGGCGCTTGCCGCCCATCGCATGGAGCAGCGGACAATAGTCAGTGTCGCGCGAATCCACAGCCGCTGGGCCGGGCTTCGAAGCTTTACGCCCGACGGTCATCCGGCGATCGGCTTGGCGGCGGATGCCGAGGGCTTCTTCTGGCTTGCCGGGCAGGGCGGGTTCGGACTTCAAACCTCGCCGGCGATCGCAGCGATTGCGTTTTCGTTGCTGACCGGCGCTTCGTGGCCGGTCGCCGACGTCGGCCAGGAGGCGCTAGGGCCGGGTCGTTTCGCAGTGCGCGGCGCCTAAGAAGCATTGTGCCGCGAATCGGGGAGTTGGTCTTGCGCTAACTGGCGGGCAAGGCCGCGTCCCAGCACTCGAGCGGGGCGGCGGCGCGGAGTTGGACCTGTGCCAAGCGCCCAAACGAAAAGCGCCCGCGTTTCCGCGAGCGCCTCGTAACCTGTTGAATCAAGCCCGAAACAGGGCCTGATATAGGATTAGCCGTTCGAGCCGCCCGAAGCGGTTCCGCTGCCCAGCAGCCAATTCCAGAAACCCGGGAAACGCGTTGCTTTGGTCGTCTTCATCACAAATGCCCCTTGTCCAATTTCATTCGACAATGGATCATCATTAACCTTAACGGACGTGGTTAGCAAGCCGTTTACCATAGTTAAGGTGCGAGCGAGGACCGGTCGGGAGCGCCGGTACATGGATTGTCAAAGTTGCGGGGGTTGCCGTTACTGGACGGTAATGACCTTGGTCGGTCTGCAGCGGTCAGGCCGCGCTGCGCTTTCGGTCGGTTGCGAGGCGGCGAACGAGGCTGTCGAGGCTCATCGGCCGGCCGATGGCATAGCCCTGGGCAATGTCGCATTCCATTTCGATCAGCAGGTCGAGCACGTCGCGTTGCTCGACTCCCTCGGCGACGACCTTGCGGCCGAGCGAATGGACAAGGCCGATGGTCGACTGGACCATCAGCCGGTCGCTTCGGTTGTCGGCGATGCCCTTGACGAAGCTCTGGTCGATCTTGATTTCGCTCGCCGGGATCTTCTTGAGATATTCGAGCGTCGACTGACCGGTCCCGTAATCGTCGATCGAAATCCGGACCCCGAGGTCGCGAAGGCGCGAGATCATGTCGAACTCCTCGCCGTTGCCGGTCAAGGCGGCGGTCTCGGTAAGCTCGAGGATCAGATTGGCGGGGGCAAGGCCATGGCGTGCAAGCAGCGCCGACAGCCGCAATGTAAAGCCCTTGTCGCTCAGCAGCCGGGCCGAAAGGTTGACCGCGATGTCGAAACTCTCGCCCCGCTTGTTGATCTGTGCGCCGGCGGCAACGGCGGTACCAAGGACGAAGTCGGTGAGCTTGCCGATACGGTTGTGGGCTTCGGCCGCGGCAATGAATTCGGTCGCTGCGATCGGCCCCTTTTCGGGGTGGGTCCAGCGGGCAAGCGCCTCGGCACCGATGATCCGCCGGGTCTTGAGATCGAGCTTGGGCTGGAACGCCACCCATACTTCGCCGCGATCGATGGCCTGGTCGAGCTGGCTCAGCATCGACAGCTTCCAAGAGGCATCCTCGAGCGTCTCGGGATTATGATATTTCCACTTGAGACCGTCGTGAGCGGCCTCCTCGGCGGCGACGAACGCGCTTGCAAGGCGGCTCGGGACCGATCGGCCGCTGCCGATTTCGACGCCGAACGCGACGGTCAGGTCGAGCGACAGTCCACCGATCCGCGCGGGATTGCGGAACAATGCGTAAAGCGCCTCGAGGTGATTGCCGAACGGCTGGGTCGAATCCTCGAGCCAGGCGAACATTCCCGCTTCGCCCTGATAGACCGTGCGCGACGACGCCCCGACGGTCATCCGGGCAACGATCTGTTCGGTCAGCTGGCGCTCGCCATTGGGCGGCAGGGTCGCGACGATTTCCTCATAATTGAGGATGCGCGCTGCAACGATGGCCTTGCCGCGAGCGTCGCGGTTGGCGCGAAGGGCGCTCAAATTGGGGAGGTTGGAAACCGGATTGACCAGGCCGCGCTGACGATAGCGCCGCCAGCCGAGCACGCTGCAAACGACCAGCAGCACGAACAGGCTCGGAACGACATCGACGAAGATCAGATTGGCTTCGAGCGGGACAGGGATTGTCAGCAGGGCACAGATCGAAAGCGCAAGAATGGTGCTTCGAACCGGCGGACGGCGCATCGCCAGCGCCAGCGCTGCGGCGCCAAGGGCGAGCAACAGCGCGCCAAGCCAGCCGAGGCTGTAGGGGTGGCCCTTCTTGAGCGTTTCGGCGCCAAGCGCGTGGACCTGCGCACCGAACGCGCGGCCGTAGCCGGGGACGAAGAAATTGTCGTTGAGGATTTCCGATCCGGTGCCGATCATGACCTGCTTGCCGGCCAGTTGGCGCGCGGTCACGCGGCCCTCGATCACGTCGACCGCCGAATAGATCGGAATGGTGTCGATCCTGATCGAATAATCGATCGGGAATGTCTCGTCCGCGGGGCCGTCGCGCCCGGCAAGCTCGGCCGCGAACGACGGAACGACCTGGCCGCCGACCATCCCGCTCCAGGGCAACCGCCACACGGCGTTCTCATAATTATAGTCGAAGCTTGCAAGCGCGAGCCTGGCGTGCTGCGCGAACAGCGGCAGCGGGCCGCCGTCGACCTTGCGCTTGTCGACCTCGGCCCCGACTTGCGCGCGTGAAAACAGGGTCACGTTCCCGGCATCCGCGATCGACCTTGCAAGAATGCCGTCCTGCTCGTGGTCGCTGGGGAAGGACAGGTTGATGTCGACGAAGATGTTTCGTGCCTTCGCTGCCGCGAGGCTGTCGATGAGCAGCGCGTCGCGGCTTCTGGCCCACGGCCAATTGCCCAGCTCGTGAAGCGATTTGTCGTCGATCAGGACCAGCGCGATGTCGCCGCTCGCAGGCTGGCGGTGAAGGCCGTTGCGGCCGGCACGAAGCGCGTCCTCGGCGAGCTGGCCAAAGCCGGTCGCGCCGAACAGCAGGCCCGCAATCGCCACCCACAGAAGCAGTTTCCAATTCTGTGCCGGCTTGAGCTTGGTACGATCCCTGGCCACGGTTCCCTTCCGATTGCAGGGTTCGCGAATGGCATGGAAAGGTTAGGAAATAGGAAACCGTGAACCGGTGAACGGCAAAACTCGGCGTATTCGAAAAGCTGCTGTCCCAGTGGCCGGGACCTGTGCCAAGGTAGCGCTGCAATTGATTCACGAGGGGCCTGATGGACTTCATTTCGATCCTGTCGATCTTCATTCTGGCCTGCTTTGTCGGCTATTTCGTGGTGTGGTCGGTCACTCCGGCGCTTCACACCCCGCTGATGAGCGTGACCAACGCGATTTCGAGCGTGATCAT
>JBDSSR010000070.1:0-3757 GCA_039928675.1 Sphingomicrobium sp.
CGCCCTCGGCGGCGCCGGTGATGCCGTTTGGCGAATGGCCAACGAGAAGCGTGAAGGCGTCGAGGCCGAGGAGATTCCCGAAGGCTCCGACGACCAGCCCACCGCCGGCCCCGGCGGCTGTCGACCAGCGCCACGAGCCTGGCCGGGCAAGGTGAGCCGCGGCAATTCCGAGGCTTACGCCAGCAGCCCCGACCACCGCGACGAACAAAGTGACGGCCAGGAGAACGAGCAGCACGGACATCGCTCCGACACCACCGTCGGCCGGTCGCGAGGCGCCTGCAAAGCCGTAAATCAGTCCGCCGATGATCCCCGCGACTGCACCGCCAACTGTGCCCGTGACCGATGTCGCGATAAAGCCGCGCCAGCGTCCATCGGCCATTGCGGGCAAGGGGGAGGTTCCGTCGAGTTCGCGGACCGGTGCAATGAAGCGATAGCCATGTTTGGGCACGGTCTCGATGAAACGCGGGCGCGATGCGCTGTCGCCGAGCTGGCGGCGAAGCGTTCTGATGCACTGGGTCAGCGCTTCATCCGTCACCGGCACTCCGGCCCAGACCTCGGCCATGAATCGCTCCTTGGCGACCAGCCGGCCCTGTTCGTTGACGAGAAGTGCGAGCGCATCGAAATAGCGGGTGTTGAGTTCCACCGGGTCGCCGCCGGCACGAAGTCGCCGGTCGCCGGTATCGAGCACAAAGCGGTCGAAAGAAAAATTGGCCGGCATCTTTTCAGCGAAACCTCAGGACTTGCTCATGATTCACGCAGCGCTCCGGTGCAGGGTCGTGGGCATCAGTCATGCACGGAGGAACGATAATGGCAAGCAATGCAAAACCGGCCGGGAGCGGCGCTAGGGTGCCGTGGCGGCTCATCGGGTGGGGCGCGGCAAGCGCGCTTCTGCTGACGCCTGCGATCGCAATGCAGTTTACGCGCGAGGTCAATTGGTCACTGCTCGACTTCGTGGTCGCGGGCGTGATCTTCGCAATCGTCGGCGGGACATTCGAGCTTGCCGTCCGGGCCAACGGCGACCGGAATTATCGCGCCGCGGTCGCACTTGCGCTTGCCGGCGGTTTCTTCACCGTTTGGATCAACCTTGCGGTGGGGATCGTGGGAAATGAGAAGAATCCCGTCAATCTGGTTTTCTTTGCGGTGATTCTGGTCGCCGTCGCCGGATCGATCGCAGGACGCTTCCGGTCGGGCGCGATGGCCCGGGCAATGGCGATCACCGGCACGCTCCAGGCAATGGTCGGACTGGCAGTGTTCGCAACCGGTCTTGGCCGGGGCGAGCGGCCGGGCGAGGCAGGCTTGCTAATGCTCATCCTCGGCCTGAGCGCGTTTTGGATCGGTTCGGCGTTGCTGTTCCGGCAATCCGCTAACCATCTCTAGCGACCTGGAGGTAACGGCTTGGCGGTAAACGGGACGACCCCCGGGAGCCGCTCGACTTGTACCAGCCGATCAAACCGCCGTCCGCGCAATCAACCGTCAGCCTCGCCGACCTGATCGGCGCGTTCAGCTATGCGCTCGACATTACCGAGGGCCAGCCGGCCGGTCACTGCATCCGCAGCTGCTACATCGGAAGCCGAATTGGCAAGGCGCTTGGTCTTAGCCCGCGCGAGCGCCACGACCTTTACTACACGCTGCTTCTCAAGGATCTCGGCTGCTCGAGCAATGCGGCGCGGATTTGCGAGCTTTACGAGGCCGATGATCGCGCTTTCAAACAAGGCTACAAGACCGCCGGCACGAACCTTGCCGCAACGCTCCATTTTATCTTTTCCCGAACTGCCTCGGGATCGAGCTTCGGGCGACGGGTCAAGGCGGTCGGCCACATCCTCAGGAACGGCGACGAAATCGCGCAGGAACTCATCCTGGCGCGTTGCACGCGCGGAGCCGACATCGCCCGGACGCTCCGCTTTTCCGATTCCGTATGCGAAGGCATTTATCGTCTCGACGAGCATTGGGATGGATCGGGCAGGCCTGGCCGCCTGAGCGGGGACAGCATCCCGATCTATGCGCGGATCGCATTGCTTGCCCAGATTGCCGACGTGTTTCATGGTCACGCTGGCCGCGACGCGGCGGTCGACGAGGTCGCCCGGCGAGCTGGATCGTGGCTCGACCCCGCGCTTGCCGCGATATTCACCCAACTCGCGGCCGATCAAAACTTCTGGCTGGATGTGGAATCGCCGATGATCGATACGCGGCTGGTTGCCCTTGCCCCAGCCGAAGAAAGGGTTCCAGTCGACGATGATTTCCTCGATTCCATCGCGGCCGCGTTCGGCACGGTCATCGATGCCAAGAGTCCGTTCACGGCGGGCCATTCGCAGCGGGTTGCGCACCTCGCGCGATCAATCGCCCACGAGATGGGAATGGACGAGCGGCGGCAGCGCGCGCTGTGGCGAGCAGCGCTTCTCCACGATGTCGGCAAGCTTGGCATCAGCAATGCGATTCTCGACAAGCCGACTAGCCTGAATGCGCGCGAATGGGTGGAGATGCGAAGTCATGCCGACCATACGCGCGCCATTCTGGGGCGTATCGGCGCGATGGCGGAGCTTGCCGATCTTGCCGCGTCGCATCACGAGCGGCTCGACGGAACGGGCTATCCGCTCGGCCTCGACGATGTCCTGATTCGGCGCGAGACGCGTATCATTACCGTCTGCGATTTTTTCGACGCCTTGACCGCGGACCGGCCCTATCGCGGCGCGATGACGGTCGAAGACGCACTTGCAGTGATGGACAAGGAAGTTGGTGCCGCGATCGACGCCGACTGCTTCGCAGCGCTGCGCAAGGTGGTGCAATAAAAACGGAGCGCCGATTAGGCGCCCCGTCTCCATTCCCCCGTGCAAAGTCGGATCAGGCGACGGCGGCCTCGGCCACCGGCTCGGAAACCTCCTCCGGATCGCGAAGCACATAGCCGCGTCCCCAGACGGTCTCGATGTAATTGGCGCCGCCGCAGGCAAGGCTCAGTTTCTTCCTGAGCTTGCAGATGAAGACGTCGATGATCTTGAGTTCGGGCTCGTCCATGCCGCCGTAGAGATGGTTGAGGAACATCTCCTTGGTGAGGGTAGTGCCCTTGCGGAGCGAGAGCAACTCCAGCATCTGGTATTCCTTGCCGGTCAGGTGGACGCGGGCGGACTGCACTTCGACGGTCTTGGTGTCGAGATTGACCGTCAGGTCACCGGTCGAGATCACCGACTGGGCATGGCCCTTCGAACGGCGGACGATGGCGTGGATGCGGGCGACCAGTTCGTCCTTGTGGAAGGGCTTGGTCATGTAGTCGTCGGCACCGAAGCCGAGGCCGCGTACCTTGTCCTCGATGCCGGCGAGGCCGGAGAGGATCAGGATGGGCGTCTGGACCTTCGCCACACGGAGCGTACGGAGCACCTCATAACCCGACATGTCGGGAAGGTTCAGATCGAGTAGAATGATGTCGTAGTCGTAGAGCTTGCCGAGGTCGACGCCCTCTTCGCCCAAGTCTGTCGTGTAGACGTTGAAGCTTTCGGATTTGAGCATCAGCTCGATGCTCTGCGCCGTTGCGCTGTCGTCTTCGATCAAGAGCACACGCATGCCGTTCCCCTTAAATTGGTTCCCTGCTGGAACCGGGCTGACAGCGAAAACGCCGCTCACCCCTAACCGAACCCTACTGGATATGACTCAAACCTAAGCGCCATTAGTTAACAAAGTTTAATTCTGATCCGCAATATGCAAACGAAATGCCATACCGCCTTAACTAACTTATTGATTACCAAGAGGAAATGGGGTCAACGAAACT
>JBDSSR010000071.1:0-10805 GCA_039928675.1 Sphingomicrobium sp.
TGCCGATGCTGGTGATGCTTGCATGGCGCAGCGAGGCGCACGGCGGATCGGTTGCCGGCTGGTACGAATGGAAGCTGAAGTGGCGCTGGATCGAATCCGCGCTTCGCGATCGCTGGAAAGAATTCGACCTGGCCTCGCTGGCGGTCGCGGCCGCGGGGTTCGCCTATGCGCTGGGCAGCCGCAAGCTGACCTTGTCGCGCAACCTCGCCTTTTCGGCGCTGATCCTTGCGCTGTCATTCGCGATCCTTCCCCGGATAATCTTCGGGTCGGCCTATGCCGACATGCGGCTGGTCCCCTATCTGATGGCCGTCGGTTTGCTTGCGATCCGTTTTCGCGGTCGTCCCGACCGGGCCACGGCGCAAGTCCTGGCAGTGCTTGGACTGATGTTTTTCGCTACGCGAACGATCGCCAACACCGCGAGCCTGGCGCTTGCCGCTAGCGACCAGAAGGCGAAACTAGAGGCGATTGATCGAATGCCGCTTGGCGCCCGGGTGATCACGCTCACCGGGATGCCGTGCACCGAATATTGGCCGCTGCTTCGCAACAGTCACCTCGGCGCAATGGTCATCGTCCGGCGCGAAGGCTTCTCGAACGACCAGTGGCTGCTCGAAGGCGTCAATCTGCTCGACCTCAAATATAGCGCGGCCGGCTATTTCGCCGCCGACCCGTCGCAACTGGTCCGACCGGTCGGCTGTCGCGACCGGCTTCACCGGACGATCGAACAGTCGTTGTCGTCGCTTCCCCGCAAGGATTTCGACTATGTCTGGCTGATCGACGTCGCGCCCTATGACCCTTCGGCGACCAAGGGCATGCGCGCGGTCTGGCGCGGGCCGGGCACCATCCTCTATCAGACTCACCCATGATCAGACCCCAGCTTTCGATCGTCGTTCCCTGCTTCAACGAGGAAGCTTGCCTTGGTCCGCTGTACGAGCGTCTGACCGCCGCCGCTCGTGCGGCCGTCGGAAGCGATTACCAACTGGTTTTGGTCAACGACGGTTCGAGCGACCAAAGCTGGTCGATGATGCGCCATCTGGCCGAGGCCGACGGGCACCTCGTCGCCATAAACCTGTCGCGAAATCACGGCCATCAACTCGCGCTCACCGCCGGGCTTGATTTGTGCCAGGGCGCAACGATCCTGATCATCGACGCCGACCTTCAGGACCCGCCCGAGCTGCTTGGTCCGATGCTTGAGGCGATGGAGCAGCAGGGGGCTGACGTGGTCTATGGCGTTCGCCGCAGCCGCCGCGGCGAAACCGCGTTCAAACGGGCCACTGCCCACGGCTTTTATCGCTTGCTGTCGCGGGCCACCGAAGTCGACATCCCGGTTGACGCAGGCGATTTCCGCCTGATGAGCCGACGTGCGCTCGATGCTCTTCTGGCGATGCCCGAGCAGGCGCGCTTCATTCGCGGAATGGTTGCGTGGATCGGTTTCAAGCAGGTCGCCTTTCCCTATGATCGGCAGGAGCGCTTCGCTGGAGAAACCAAATATCCGTTCAGGAAGATGGTCCGCTTCGCGCTCGATGCGTTGACCGGCTTTTCTTCCGCGCCACTGAAGCTTGCCAGCTATGCCGGGCTGTGGCTTGCTGCCGGCTCGGTCCTGCTGATCTTCTACATCAGTTACGCTTGGCTGTCGGGACGGAGCATCCCGGGCTGGACCTCGCTGATGCTGATCGTCGTCGTGCTTGGTGCGGTGCAGATGTTCGTGCTTGCGCTGATGGGCGAATATATCGGGCGTCTCTATAATGAATCGAAGCGGCGACCGTTGTACATTGTCCAGGAGGTCGCTGGCGGCGAGCCCGGCGACGCGCGGCTCGGCTACCTCGCCGAAGCCACCGCGAACAGCGACAGTCCGGGCGTCAAGGGCAAGCGGCCGATCAAATGACGCTCGGCCGCAAAGGCCTTTTGAAGAATTGCATTGAGCGGCGCCGCCGGAAGCGAAAGATCGGCATCCTGCTGGCCACGCAGCTTCGACGCAAGGCGTTCGACGACTGCTAGCGGGAACAGCAGACTGTTGAAATAGCCGAGCTTGTCGAGCGTCAGCGGCGATGCCTCGATCAGGCGCTTGAGCGCGGCCTTCGAATAGCGGCGTCGGTGATGGTTGGCGACATCATGCGCCGACCACATCCACTGATGCGCCGGAACCGTCATCACCAGCTTGCCGCCGGGCTTCAGACAGGAGGCGATCGATGTCAGCGCCGCAATGTCGTCGTCGATATGCTCGATTACGTCGAACGCCCCTATGAGGTCATAATGCGCGGTCGGGACCCCGGCGAGTTCGGGCAGCGGAGCACTCATCACTTCGCGGCCAAGCCGCTTGCGCGCAACCGCCCGGGCCTCGTCATCGAGCTCGAGCGCGTCGACATCTCCGAACGTCGAAAGCATCGCGAGGTTGTGGCCGGTGCCGCAGCCGATTTCGAGGATGCGCGCCGCTGTCGGGGGGCGGGCTTCGCGAGCGATCAGCGCCGAAAGGACTTGGCGCCGCGCCCGGTACCACCAGTGACTCTGGTCGAGTTCTTCCATGTGTCGGTACACCGACCGGTCCATCTAGCGGAACACCCACTTGCGGTTGAGCAGGAACGTGACGGCAGGAGTAACGAACACCATCGGCACGATCGGCGCTCCGCGACCAAGCTGGAGGCGTGAATAGACCAGCCATACCCACAGACTGTTGAGCGCGTAACTGATCAGTGAGACGATGACGAAGCGGACTTGGGTTGAAGCCGTGCGCTTCGCGCCATGATCGCGAAAGCTCCAGCGGCTGTGGACGAAATAGCCGGTGCCCATCGCCACCGCATAGGCAAGGAAGTTGCCGAGCTGCGGGTTCCATTCGAGCACAACCGCGACGATCGCATAGACGCCGACACCAAGCGCGGTGACGGTCGCGCCGCTGATGATAAACCGGACCAGCTGGGCAAGCACTGCCCGGCGTTCAGGAGGCAAGGTCGAAAGCATTGGGGTCAACCGGTATGGAACCTTGGGGCGGCTGCTTGCCGTTTCGCGTTCAGGGGCTAGAGCGCGAAACATGGCGGAAGGCAAGGTAACCGATTGGGAGGCTCGCGGGCTGGCGCTGCTGGAACAGCGCTGGAAGCTGGTCGTCGTCCTCGTCTGGCTCGCGCTTGGGGGCTGGTTCGTCTTCACCAAATGGGCCCAGATCCGCTGGTTCGGCCTTGGCGATACCGATGACAACATGCGGATCATGCAGGTCCGCGCGCTGCTTCACGGGCAGGACTGGTTCGACCTTCGCAACTACCGGATGAACCCGCCATACGGCGCGAACATCCACTGGTCGCGACTGGTCGACCTGCCCATCGCCGGACTGATCCTCGGGTTCCGGCCATTGCTCGGCGGGCCTATGGCCGAGCGCTGGGCCGTCGCGATCGCGCCGCTTCTGCCCTATTTGCTGCTGCTGTTCTCGCTTGCACTGACGGCGCGCCGGCTGATCCATCCGTTGAGCTATCCGCTGGCGCTGCTGGCGCTGTTCTTCGCCGGATCGACCAACGGCATGTTCATGCCAGAGCGGATCGACCACCACGGCTGGCAGCTTGCGCTGCTTGCGCTTGGAGTTGCCGCGATCACCGACCCCAGGCGCGTTCGAGGCGGATTGATCCTCGGCGTATCGAGCGCGCTGTCGCTGACCATTGGGCTCGAAATGATCATCTATCTCGCACTCGCCGGGTCCGCGATGGTGCTGATGTGGGTCGCAGCCGCGGACGAGCGCGAACGGCTCGGCGCTTATGCAGTCGCGATGGCCGCGGGATGCGCGATCGGGTTTCTCGGTTTTGCCTCCTACGCCAACCGCGGCGCGGTTTGCGACGCACTGTCGCCGGTGTGGCTATCCGACGCGCTACTTGCCGGTGCGCTGCTCTATGGCCTGGCCTGGCTGTCGCCCGGCGACTGGAAGCGCCGTCTTGCACTGGCGGTTGCGGCCGGGTTCGTCATCGCCGCCTTCCACGCGCTGATGTGGCCGCATTGCGTCCAGCGGCTCGAAGGGGTTTCGCCAGAGGTCGATCAATTGTGGCTAAGCCACGTCAAGGAAGCGCGGCCGGTCTATGTTTACGGCTGGCGGATCCTGACGCTTGTCGTGGCGCTGCCGATCACCGGGGCGATTGGCTGGATCGTGCTGGCGTTGGTCCGGCGCAAGGATGCTCGCGCATTCCGCGTGGTGATTGCCGCCGCGATGCCGGGAATTGCCGCGTCCCTGTTGCTGTTGTGGCAGACCCGGACCGGCCCGGCAGCGCAAATGCTTGGCGTGATCGGCGCCGCTGCGCTGGCATGGTTCCTGGTACCGTTCTTCTGGCGCTCCAAGTTCTCCGCGGTTCGAATCCTCGGCGCTTCCCTCGTCGCACTGCTCGGTGCCGGCGCGATCGTGCCCTTCTTCCTCAACTTCATTCCCGAAAAGCCGGCAACCAAGCGGGACATGGCGATCGGTCGGGCGAACCGCCTGTGCGGCTCGATGTGGGGGCTGAAACCGATCGCGCTGCAGCCACGCGGCGTGGTGTTCACTTATGTCGACCTTGGACCCCGGCTGATCACCGTCACCCATCACGATGCGATCACCGGCCCCTATCACCGCAACGGCGCGCAAATTGCCGACGTGATGAATTTCTGGAGAGGCTCGGAGGTGCAGGCGCACCGGCTGGCGGCCAGATATCGTTCGAACTACGTGCTCAGCTGTCCCGGCAGTTCGACGACCACCATCTTCGATTCCGAAGCGCCCAAGGGGTTTTACGGGCAGCTGCAGCGCGGGCAGGTGCCGAAATGGCTTGAGCCGGTCGATTTGCCGAAGGACTCGCCGTACCGGATGTGGAGGGTCGTCAGTTAGGCGAGCAAGTCAGGCGAGCAAATGCGGGAAGCTCTGCCTGAGGCCGTCGATGACGAACTGGGCGGCAAGCGCGGCCAGGATCACCCCGAGAATGCGGGTGATCATCCCCTCGATCTTTTCGCCGATCAGCTTCATCAATGGCCCGGCGGCAAGCAAGGTGAGCGCGGTGATCAGCATCACGACGGTGATCGCGGCGAGCACGATTGCGACGTTGAGCGGGGTTTCCGCGCGCGACACCCACAGCATCGCGCTGGCGATCGACCCCGGGCCGGTGATCATCGGGATCGCCATTGGAAAGACGCTGATGTCGTCGGCCTCCGGGGTGCCTTCGATTTCCTCGGCGCGCTTTTCGCGGCGTTCGGTACGGCGCTCGAAGACCATGTCCATGGCGATGAAGAACAGCATGATCCCGCCGGCTATGCGGAAGCTCGCGAGGCTGATTCCAAGCGCGTGGAGCAACGGCCGACCGAGCAGTGCGAAGAACATCAGCACGACCCACGCAATCACCGCAGATCGGATTGCCATGGCGCGGCGATGCTCGGGTGAAGTGCCACGGGTCAGGCTTGCGAAAATTGGCGCGCAGCCCGGCGGGTCAACGATCACCAAAAAGGTGAGCAGGACCGATCCGAACAGTTCGATCACTAAATTCGTCCGATCATAAGGCGCGTCCGGCTATTTGCTGCACTCGCTCACCGATTGTTGGATCATTGGGCCTTGACGTCGTTGAACAGGACCTGGGCGTAGTGGTCGCCGTTCCATTGATAGGTGCGGAACGTGCGCGCTCCCTTCTTGTCGACCTTCCAGTCCCAGCCGACCGACTTGTCGGCCGAAGTGCCCCGCCCGCTGTCGTCGGGGGTGGTTCGTGCCTGCTTCGGCGTCAGCGGTTGCGGCGGGATGACCGGCGGCCCGGGTGGACGCCCGGCGCAGGAGGCCCGGTGGACCTGCGGACGAGTGCGTGGCGGGACGGGCCCGGCAAGCCCATCGCCGCCGTCATAGACCCAGCGCCAGCGACCGTTGGCGGCTTGCCAGACGGTCGTGAAATAGCCGTGGTGAACACCGTCGGAACCGACCCAGGGACCGGTGTTGACGGCGGTCCGGCCGTCGCAGGACACGAAGCTGTGGGTCGGCCACCAATGAACCGAACGCGGCGGGTTCTTGCGGCCCTTGAGGTAATCGCGCGCCCAGGCTGCCTGCGGAGTGAACATCACCGCATCGCGATCGGCGTAGCGCGCGAAGGCGGTCCACTGGCCAAGCCGCTGCGCGTCGCGGGAAAAGGCGTTTTCGGCATCGATAACGCTCGGCGTCCAAGCGCCGACAAGAAGCAAGGCAAGGATCATATACCCTCCGGTTCAACCATGCCGGCACGGCGGTGCGCGGCAACCAGCGTGTTTCGCATCAGCATTGCGATGGTCATCGGCCCGACCCCGCCCGGCACGGGCGTAATCGCGGCGGCGACGTCGGCGGCTTCGTCGAAGGCGACATCGCCGACAAGCCGGCCCTTGCCATCATCGGTGGGAACGCGATTGATTCCCACGTCGATGACTGTTGCACCGGGCTTGATCCAGTCTCCGCGGACCATTTCCGGCCGGCCGACCGCGGCAACGACGATATCCGCCCGGCGAACAACGTCGGGCAGGTCGCGGGTGCGCGAATGGGCAATGGTGACCGTCGCGCTCTCGCCCAGCAGAAGCAGTGCCATCGGCTTGCCGACGATATTGGAGCGGCCGATTACGACCGCGTTCAAACCGGACAGCGAGCCGAGTTCCTGCTTGAGCAGATAGAGGCAGCCAAGCGGCGTGCACGGCACCAGCGCATCGAGGCCGGTGGCGAGCCGGCCGGCATTGATGGCATGAAAGCCATCGACGTCCTTGGCCGGGTCGATCGTCGCAATGACCTTTGCAGCGTCGATCTGCGGTGGCAGCGGTAGCTGAACGAGAATTCCGTCGACCTGGCTGTCGGCGTTGAGTTCGAGCACCAGCGCAACCAGCTCGGCCTCGCTGGTCGTAACAGGCAAATTGTGCGCGAACCCGGCCATTCCGGCCTCGGCGGTGGCGCGGTTCTTCGACCGGACATAGACCGCGCTTGCCGGATCCTCGCCGACCAGCACGGTGGCGAGCCCGGGCACCCGGCCGGTTCGTGTCGCAAAGTCCGCGACTCCGATCTTCACGCGCTCGCGGATCGCCAGAGCCGCCGCCTTGCCGTCGATCCGCTTCGCAGTCATCCGGCGAATTGATAACTGAGCTTGATCGGCTCGAGCACCCGGCTTTCGAGCAGAGACACGGCGAGCAGGATAACCAGTGGCGAGAAATCCAGCCCGCCAAAGTCGGGCAGGATTCGCCGGATCGGCCGGTACAGCGGCGCCGTCAGGCGATCGAGGCCGACGATGAAGCTTCGGACCGCGCCCGAGCCGGCGTTGAGCACCTTGAAAGCCAGCAGCCAGCTGATGACGACCTGGATGACGATGACCCACCACAGGACGTCAAGGACGATCTGGAGCAGGCCGATGAGCGTGACCATGAGCATGGCGCGGGCTTAGCGGCGACGGTGCCCCGCCGCAATCACGGCGCAAATCGGTTGGGCTGGGCCTGCGCCAGGACAAGCGCGAAGTCGTCGGCTTCGTCGCTCCATTCGGCGATTGGAGTCCAGCCGCCGGCAAGGAGCAGCAGCCGCGCTCCGCGTCGCTCATATTTATGGCTGTTCTCGGTATGGATCGAGGATCCCGCGGCGAAATGAAAGCGCTCGCCGGCTATCGCGAAGGTGACGTCGCGGACGGCAACCAGATGCATCTCGACACGCGACAGGATGTCGTTCCACCGCGCCTCGTGGCGAAAGTCGTCGACGGGGATGTCGCCGCCAAGCTCGCGGTTGATGCGATCGAGCAAATTGCGGTTGAACGCTGCGGTCACGCCTTCGCGATCGTCATAGGCAGCAAGCAACCGGCCGACGCTCTTCACCCGGTCCATTCCAATCAGCAACAGTGCTCCGGTATCGAGCAGCTCGCGGAAATGGCGAAGCAGGTCGGTGGCCGACCGCGGCACGAAATTGCCGATCGTCGAGCCCGGGAAAAAGCCGAGACGGGGGTGTTCGGCAATCCCGGTCGGAAGTGCAAACGACCGGGCGAAGTCGGCAACCACCGGAAGGACCTCGACCGCTGGAAACTGCTTTTGAAGCTCGGCCGCGCTGTCGCGGAGATAATCGCCGGAGATATCGACCGGCACGTAAGCTGACGGATCGATGGCATCGAGAAGCAGGGGCGTCTTGGTCGCCGATCCGGCGCCGAATTCGATGACCGCCGAGCCCTTGGGCACGAGCGCCGCAATTTCCGGCATGACCCGGACCAGAAGCGCGGTTTCGACGCGGGTGGGATAATAGTCGGCGAGGCGGGTGATGTCGTCGAACAGTTCGGACCCGCGGCGGTCGTACAGCCAGCGGGCAGGAATCGACGGGATCCCCGACTTGAGGCCAGCAAGAACGTCGGCGCGGAACTGTTCGGTCTGCGGGTCAGCTGTCGCGAGCAAGGCGCAGCCCCGTGAATTGCCAGCGAGCGTCCGGCGGGAAAAAGTTGCGGTACGAAGCGCGACTGTGACCGCGCGGAGTGGCGCAACTGGCGCCTTTCAGGATCAGCTGGCCGCTCATGAACTTGCCATTATATTCGCCCACCGCGCCTTCGGCAGGGGCAAAGCCGGGGTAAGGGGAGAAGGCGCTCTGGGTCCACTCCCAGACGTCGCCGAACAGGTCGCCGAAAGGTTCCCCGCCCGGACCAGGACCGATCGCACGTGGAATGACCGCGCCGGCACCATCGAGCTGGTTGCCGATGCTGGAGTCGGCGAGTGCAGCGGAGCTTTCCCACTCCGCCTCGGTGGGCAATCTGGCGCCTGCCCAGCGGGCGAAAGCATCCGCCTCGTACAGGCTGACATGCGCCACCGGGGCAGCGTCGTCGATCTCCCGCCGCCCGCCAAGGGTGAACGCGCTGCCATCGTCGTGCCAGTACAGCGGCGCGTCGATCCTGTTCTCCTGAACCCAGCCCCAGCCGTCGGACAACCACAAGGCGGGCGTTCGGTATCCGCCATCGGCAATGAACTGGCGCCACTCGCCGTTGGTAACCTTGCGCGAGGCAAGCTCATGGCGCGGAAGGAACACGCGGTGTCGCGGGCGCTCGCTGTCGAAGGCGAACCGATTGCCGCCGTCAGCAGCGCCGATTTCGATGATTCCTTCGCGGCCCGGATTCCAGCTGACCGGCTCGGCGGCGAAGCGTGACGGAGCCGGAAGCTCGGAATATGCCGGAGCGATCGGATTTTCGGCGAAGGTCGCCAGGATATCGGTAAGGAACAGCTCCTGGTGCTGCTGCTCGTGGTTGATGCCAAGCTCGACGAGTTCGAGGACGGCCGCGGGAAGCGACGGAAAGGCCAGTTCAAGCGCCTCGTCGACGTGGGCGCGATAGGCCCGGATGTCGTCGAGCGACGGCCTGCTGATCATTCCCCGCCGAGTGCGCGCGAGGCGTGGGCCTTCGCCTTCATAATAGCTGTTGAACAGGAAGGCGAAGCGGTCGTCGAAGGGGCGATAGCCGGAGGCATGATCGCGAAGCACGAAGGTTTCGAAAAACCAGCTGGTATGTGCCAGATGCCACTTTGCCGGGGACGCATCAGGGAACGGCTGGATCGTCGCGTCACCGTCGCTCAGCGGGGCCGCAAGATCGAGCGTCAGCCGACGGGTCGCGAACAGTCGCTCGCCGAGTGTTTGGCTAAGCGCGCCAAGGCCATGATCGATAGCCGTCTTCACTTTTGCCCCGGCACCCCCGGATAGGGATGCTGTTTCAGCAACTTCGCCAGATGCGCGGAATTCGAAGCGACCGTACGGGCCAGGCCCTGAACCTTGTCCGGGACCTTCGGGAGGTCCATGAAGTCGGTCTTGTGCATCGCTTCGCCGACCCAGTAGCAGGCGGCCTGCCCGGCGGTCGTCCAGCCGGCATCATTGAGCGCCTGGATGAGGTCGGCAGTGACGCTGTGCGCTCCATCCTCATTGCCGACGATACCAAGCACCGCGACCTTGCCGAAGCTCGGCATCCGGCCATCGTCGTCGGTTTCGCTGAAGAATGCGTCCATCCGTTCGACGACGCGCTTGGCGATGCTCGACATCTGGCCCATCCAGATCGGAGTTCCGAAAATCAGCACGTCGCATTCGAGGATTCGACGGCGGATGTCGGGCCAGCCATCGCCCTCGCCCTCGTCCGAGCTCACTCCCGGCTTGACGTCGTGGTCGGCAATTCGGATCGTTTCGCGGACTTCGACTCCATGCGATTTGAGCTCGTCGGCAATGCGTTCGATCATCTTGTCGGTCGACGACGGCTCACCGCCGCTTCGCTTCAAGGTGCAATTGATTGCTATCGCGCTGAGCGTCACCGGCCTGCACCCCTGTCGGTAATCAATGGAACTGCCCGGTAACGAGCCGGAACGGGGTTTGTGCCGCAACGGCCTACGGCATTTGGACTAGGAACGGGTCGCACCGGGCCGCCATAGCACGTCACCATCTCCGGCCGCTGCGACGAACCGCGCGGCAACGAAGAGATGGTCGGACAAACGGTTGAGGTAGGCGAGCAGCTGGAGGTTGAGCGGCTCGACCTGGTGCAGAGCGACCGCGGCGCGCTCGGCCCTGCGGGTAATCGTCCGGGCAAGGTGAAGCGCAGCAACCGCTGCCGATCCTCCGGGAAGGATGAAGCTGGTGAGCGGATCGAGCGATCCATTCATGGCGTCGATCTCAACTTCGAGCCGTGCGACCTGCTCAGGCACGATTCGAAGCGCGCCCTCGATTTCGCCGGGGGTCGCGACATCCGCGCCGAGATCGAACAGATCATTCTGAATGGCGAGGAGCTCAAGCGCGGTCTCGCCGCTGCCAAGCGCGGCGATGGCGACGCCGATGGCCGCATTGGCTTCGTCGACTTCGCCGATCGCGGTCATCCGCAGGCTCGACTTGGCGACCCGGCTAC